>JBKQJQ010000066.1:0-10920 GCA_052147875.1 Solirubrobacteraceae bacterium
CGACGGTCGCGCTGATCTGGTCGGCGCCGACGGTCACGGCTGAGCCGGCCGGCGCCTCGCGCCGGACGAGCGCCAGCGCCAGAGGGCCGAGCGCCGGCGACTGCGCGACGCTCGCGATCCGGCCCACAGCCTTTCCCTCGAAGGTGATCTCGTCGCCCGTCCGGGCGGGACTCGAAAGCCGCACGCCCCGCAGGTGGCGGTTGGGCTTACCGCGGTAGTGCAAGCGCGCGACGGTCTCCTGGCCGACGTAGCACCCCTTCGAGAATGACACCGCGCGCTCGTTGAGGTCGGCCTCCTGGGGGATCACGGTCTCGTCGAGCTCGAGTCCGAACCGCGGCCGGCCGTGCTCCACGCGAACACATTCCGCAACCTCCTCGGTGACGGCGATCGCGCCCGCGCCGCGGAGCGCCTGCGCGAGGTCCTGCGTCTGCTCCGCGTCACACAGCAGATCGACCCCGAGGTCGGTGCGGATGGCACGCACCGGGATGCCTGCCACCTCAGTGCTGATGTGCGAGTACTCGGCGTTCGGCAGGTCCTCGACACCGGCTACGGCGGCCGATTGGGGGCCCAGCAGCGACAGCAGGCCCCGTTGCAGCGTGTGCTTGTGGAGCTCGACGTCGTAGCCGATCGAGAACCGGCGGATCATGTTGAACAGCTCCTGCAGGGCGACCCGCTCGGTATCCAGCAGCAGCAGCGGGACGACTCCAGCATCGCCCGTCTCGACGAGGCCGGACGCCGAGTGGGCGACAGGCAGCGGGACGACTCCAGCGTCGCCCGTCTCGACGAGGCCGGATGCCGACTGGGCGACACGCTGGAGTCCCGCATCGAGGATACTCAGGTCACCGAGCATCATGCCCATCGGGGTCAGGAACGTGGCGTAGCAGCCGGTGCCCGGCAACAACGCCTCGACGTCGTTCGAAACCTGGCCCTGGAGGAAGCCCTTGGCGTCACCACCGGTCAGCGCGAGCTTGCCGCGCTCGGAGCGATCGAGAAGGCCGCACCCGTGCGTGATCGCGTCGTATCCGGTCGTCGAGAACTCGAGCGAGGACATCCGCCTCACAGGATAGGGACGTCTCGAACTCTGGTACAGGAGCTAGCCGAACTCGAGATTTAGGAGTACCATAACTTGAGACGGCGGTACACCAAGAAATCAACCCGCTTCGCTCGTCGGCGGTCGCGGATTACGACGAAGGCGATCTACGCGCTCGAGGAGCGCGGCGAAGGTGCCGTCAGCACCAACGCGATCGCCGCGCGGCTCGGCGTCACGGCTGCGTCCGCCTCGGGCATGGTGAAGGCCCTCGGTGAGTTGGGCCTCGTGGTCCACGAGCCTGCTGGCCAACCTGATGGCGATGCTGATCCAGTACCTGTCGGCGAAAATGGGGATCGCGACTGACCGGACGCTGCCGGAACTGTGCCGCGAGCGCTTCCCACGCTCGGTTACTTGGGGCCTGTGGGTGCAGGCGGAGGTGATGGCGATGTCGACCGACATCGCTGAGTTCCTCGGGGCCGCGCTGGGCTTGAACCTGCTGTTCGGTGTCCCACTCCTGACCGCCGGCCTGCTGACGGGCGTAATCGCGTTCGCCATCCTCGGGCTGCAACGCCGTGGTTACCGCGGCTTCGAGCTGGCGATCACCGCCCTGCTCGCGATCGTGTTCGTCGGCTTTCTTTATGAGACTCTGCGGATCGGTCCATCGGTGCACGAGTCGTTGCGCGGTTTGCTCCCCGGCCTTCACGGGACCAGCTCGCTCTACCTCGCGGTCGGAATCATCGGCGCGACGGTGATGCCGCACGTGATCTATCTCCATTCGGCGCTGACCAAGGGCCGAATCCAGTACCGCGACGATTCCGAACGGCGCCGGGTGATTCGCTTCGAGCGCCTCGATGTCCTGATCGCGCTGAGCCTCGCGGGCTTGATCAACATGGCCATGCTCGCCGTGGCGGCGAAGCTGTTCCATGTCCCGGGTCTTGAGGGGCTGTCGACGATTCAGGCGGCGCACTTCCAGTTCGGGCGCCTGGTGGGCGGTGGCGCCGCGCTTGCTTTCGCGGTCGCGCTGCTGGCCTCCGGTGCGTCCTCGTCGAGCGTCGGCACCTACGCGGGCCAGATCGTGATGGCGGGCTTCATCAACGTGCGAATCCCGGTCTTCGTCCGACGTGCGGTGACGATGGTGCCGGCGCTGGTCGTGCTGGCGATCGGAGTCAGCCCCACGAGTGCGCTGGTACTCAGCCAGGTGGTGCTGTCGTTCGGAATCCCGCTCGCCCTCGTGCCGCTGGTGATGCTGACGAGCCGTCGCGACGTTATGGGCGTACACGTCAACCAGCGTCTGACCACCATCACTGCGTACACGGTGGCCGTGATCATCACGGCGATGAACGCGTTCCTGATCTACCAGCAGCTGCACGGCTAAGTACGCTTGCTGGCGATGGCATCGCTCGCCCACGAGTTCGATCAGATCGTCGCGTCACTCCCCGACGACTGGACGGATCTGGAGCTCGACCTACGGATCCTCGACGAGCGCCGTTATGTCGATGCCGCCGTGATGCTGGTCACCGCCAACCCGCGGCCGTACTCCAAGCACGACTGGCACTGGCGGCTGGTCGTCGCGCACCGTTTCGGCCATGCGACGCCGGTCCCGTCCGTCCAGCTGGGCCTGAAGCTGCTCGACGATGCCGGGATCGAGGGCGAGATGGTGCTGCGCGAGGTGCGCACCGGACGGACCGAGGTCGTTGAGATGTGGGGCCGGACCGAATCGGTGCGCCAGGAGTTCCGGCGCCGCCGGGCACAGTAGCGCCGTGGCGCGCGCGGTCGCGTTCGTTCCCGACCTGCTGTTTGGCTCCAACGTCGTCGGCATGCTGCAGGCGGGGGGGCACGACCCGGTGCTGGTATCGAGTGCAGCTGACCTCGCGGGCGCGCTGGACGGCGCCGATGTGCTGATCGTCGACCTCACAGCCGACGCGGATGAGCGAATCGCTGCCGTGCAAGCACTGCACCTGCGGCCGCCGACGCTGGCCTTCTATGCACACGTTGAACATGAGGTCCGCGCGCGGGCGCAGGAGGCCGGTTTTGAGTTGGTCGTGCCGCGGTCGCGGATGGCGCGGACGGCTAGTGAGCTCGTGACCGACCTCGCTACCTGAATTCACCTCCCTTTTACCCCGTATAGCGAGGGAAAAGGGAGGTCATTGCGGGTCGGCGGCCCGGGCGCCACGCCGGGAACTCCGCATACGCCTCGCGCGGGACCGTCGTCTCGGTCTCCACCCCGGCGCCGTGACGCAGCGCCAGCTCCGAGCGCGGGTAGACAATCCCCTTGTCAGGCCAGCCAACGCGGGCACCGGTCATGAAGATCACGCACGGCCGCGTCCCGGTGCCGACGACGGCGTGCTCCGTGCCAGCGGGGAAGTGGACGAAGTCCCACGCTTTCATCGGCTGCTCCTCGCCCTCGACCAGCAGCAAGCACTCGCCGGAGAGGACCAGGAAGTCCTCCTGGTTGGCCTCGCGGTGGTAGCGGCCGCCTGACTGCCCCGGCTCGAGCACGGCGATCGTGTACCCGATGTCCGGGAACGACACCTCGTCGCCCTCGAAGACGCATGCGGCGCCGAGCTCCTCGTTGTGAACCCACGCGGCGTCGACGACGTTGACGACGAACCAGCCATCGGCGACTGGGGTCAGGCCGTACTCACTGGCCTCGAGGCGCGCCTCATCAACCATCGGGCAGGAAGCGCTGCGTGAATGTCGTCGCGACGTCGGGCGTCGCGCTGACGATGCCGAAGCGGTGCTCCCAAACCGCCCACGCTCGCAGGCGATTGACGTTGAGCGCGCCGACGACGCCGCCGGGCTCGTCGAAGCTCGGTAGCAGGACGCTCAGCTCGGCGTGCACCAGCGCCGGATCGAGCCCGGGCACCTGCGACTCGAGCGCCCGCTCGCCGGCGGCCGGGTCGGCCAGCACCTGCCGGTAACCGGTCGTCAGCGCGCGCACGACCGCCCGTGCCAGCCCCGGGTGGGCGCGCAACGATGAGCCGGTCGCGCAAACGACGAGCTCCGGATATGACGGGGCGCCGTACTGATCGACCCTGAAGACGTGGAAGCGCGGGTCGTGGCGTCGCACGGTCACCCCCTCGTCGTTCCAGAACGCGGTCGCGGCTGCGACGCGTCCGGCAAGCAGGTCCGCGACGGCGTTGTAGCCGATCGTGATCGTCTTGACGCGGCTCGGCGTACCGCCGGCGCCGGCGACGATCGACTTCAACACGGCCGTGTCGCTGGGCACCCCGGTGATCCCCACGGTCTGCCCGGCGAGCGCCCGTGGACTGGCGACTGAGGGCGCCGCGATCACCGCCGCCAGCGGCCGCTGCACGATCGCCATGATCCCGACGATGTCCTGGCCCCGCTCGCGCGCGATCGCGAGGTCGTGGATGTCGAGGATCGCGAAGTTCACCCGGCCCGTCTCGAGCAACCTGATCGAGTCGGTCGAGGCCGACGGGACGATCACGTGCAGGTGGACGCCGGCACGGACGTCGTCACGTCGGGCGAGCGCCTCGTAGATTCCCGCATGGACGGCGTTCGGGGTGAAGTCCAGCACCAGCGATGCGTTCGGAAGAGCCGTCTGCGCGCTGCTCGACGATCCGCAGCCGGCGAGCGACAGGGCGATGAGCAGCAGTGCGATCGAGGTGCGACGCATCGGGCGGGCCCAGGATAGGCCGCCAGCCCCCCGACGTAGAATCCGGCATGAGGATGCGCCGACGGGTCACGTTCAGCCGTAACTTCACGCTATCGCTGTCGCGCACGTGCCGGTGCTACTGCAAGTACTGCGCGTTTGCGACCCACCAGCCGCACCTGTACGCGCCGGATGAGGTCCTGCGGCTGCTGGACGAGGCGATCGCCAAGCACCGCGTCAAAGAGCTGCTGGTGCTGACCGGCGAGCGCCCGGAGCACAACTCCGAGGTCGCCGGCCGGCTGCGCGAATATGGGCACGACGACTTCACGTCGTATGTCATCTGGGTCTGTGAGCGGGCGCTCGAGCGCGGGCTTTTGCCGCACACCAACCTCGGCGTCCTGTCCAAGCGCGATCTGGAGCGGCTGCGGGCCGTGACCGCATCTCAGGGGCTGATGCTCGAGTCCGTCAACCCGGACCTCGTCGCCCACCAGGGCTCGCCGACCAAGCACCCGGCCAGGCGGCTGGAGACGATCACGGCCGCGGGCGAGCTGAAGATCCCGTTCACGAGCGGAATCCTGGTCGGGATCGGCGAGACCGAGGATCAGCGCGCCGAAGCGCTCGAGGCGCTCGCCGCCCAGCACCGCACGCATGGTCACCTGCAGGAGGTGATCCTGCAGAACTTCGTCCCGCACCAGAGCTACTACGGCCGCGACCCGGCCGAGATCGCCGACGACGCTGCCCGCGAGTACTGGCGCACAGGGGTCGGCAACGCCCCGCATCGAGATGCCCCGTCGTGGGCGTGCCCGGTGAGCGTCGATGACCTCAAGCGGCTGATCGACGAGGCGCAGCGACTGCTGCCCGGCGTCGGCGTCCAGGTGCCTCCGAACCTGTCGGACTGGTGGCCGGAGCTGGTCGCCGCTGGGGCGACCGACCTCGGCGGCCTGAGCGCCAACGGTGACCACATCTCGCCTGAGCACCCGTTCCCATCGCCGTCGCAGGTCCGCAAGCAGTTTGCGCGCCAGGGCTTCGCGCTGTCCGAGCGCCTGTGCGTGTACCCGGAGTACATCGACCCGGAGTGGATCTCGGAGCCGGTGCTCGACGTGATCAAGAGCCGCTACTGGTCCTTTATCCCGCGGCGTGGCAGCGGACGGCGCGCGGAGCTCAAGCTGGCCGACGATCTTGCCCCGCGCGCGGTCGAGCGCGCGCGCGAGGGCCACGCGTTGACCGCGGACGAGCTGACGGCGCTGTTTGCCGAGCAGCGACCGGCGGTGATCGAGGACATGCGCGCCGCCGCCGACGAAATCCGCCGGCGCCTCGCCGGCGAGACCGTGACGTTCGTCGTAAACCGCAACATCAACATCTCGAACATCTGCATTGTCGGATGCGCGTTCTGCGGTTTCGGGCAATCGAAGCGCTCGCCCGACGCGTACGAGCATTCGCAGGACGAGTTCGCCAGACGGGTCGAGGAGGCGGTGCAGGCGGGCGCGACCGAGATCTGCATCCAGTCTGGCATCCACCATGACTGGGGGCTCGACGACTACCTGGGATGGCTGCGGTTTGCAAAACAGATCGCGCCGCAACTGCACCTGCACGCCTATTCGCCGATGGAGGTCGCGCACATGTGCGACGTCAGCGGCCTCGCGCCGCGGGCGGTGTTCGCGAAGCTGCGCGCGGCGGGCCTCGGTTCGACACCGGGGACGGCCGCGGAGGTGCTGCACGACGGCGTTCGCGAGCGCATCTCGCCCAACAAGCTGCCGGTCGCGCGCTGGGTCGAGATCATCGAGGCCTCGCACGCGGAGGGAATCAACTCGACGGTGACGGTCATGTTCGGCCATATCGAGGAGCCGTGGGAGCTCGCCGAGCACATGCGTGTCGTCCGAGCGCTGCAGGAGCGGACCGGCGGTTTCACCGAGTTCGTGCCGCTGTCCTTCATTCCGTTTCACACGCTGCTCGGTCGGACGCACGGAGTGCAGGAGATCTCCCGGGAGGAGAATCTCAAGCACACGGCGGCGTTCCGGCTCGCGCTCGGCGACACGGTCTCAAACCTGCAGGCAAGCTGGGTCAAGATGGGGCTGGACGCCGCGACCGAGGCGCTGCGCTGGGGGGTCAACGACCTCGGCGGGACGCTGATGGAGGAGTCGATCTCGCGGATGGCGGGCAGTTACCACGGCGTTTCACTCGAGCCCGGGCAGCTGATCGACGCCGCCCATCGCGCCGGACGCCCGGCAGCCGAACGGACCACCCTGTACGAGATCCGCCGCCGGTACGAGCTCCCGGCGGCCGCCTGAACTCAGACGATGAGCGTCGAGCGTCCGCCGTCGCTGTTCGCCGGCGTCGAGCCGTTGGAGGTATTCGTCGAGCTGCTCGCCGAGCTCGAATCCGACGACCCGCCGACCCAGTTCTACGACCGGATCTGCGAAGCGATCTGCAGGCTGACGACGATGCGCAGGGCGGCGATCTTCATGGCCGACGCCACCCGCCGGCGCGTCCGCGTCGTCGGCTCCTATGGGACCTCGTTCGCGGAGCTGGCGACGCTGGAGCCGTCGCCGTCGCTGATCTCGACGCCGATCGCCCAGCGCGCACTGGCCGAGGATCAGGTCGTTGTCGTGTCGGACGGGATCGAGGACCAGCTGCCGCCGGAATATGCGTCGCTGTTCGGGATCACGACGCTCGTCTGCACGCCGCTCAGCGCCGCCGGACGCGCCTATGGCGTCATCTGCGCCGACCGCGGCGGCGGGCGTTTTGAGCTGACCGACGGCGAGCGCCATCTGCTGTGGACGCTTGGCAAGACCGCCGCACTGGTCGCGACAGCGCGCAATGCGACCCGGCAGCAGGAGCGCAACCGCCGGCTCGGCGAGCGGCTGGAGCTGGCGCGCGAGATCCACGAGCGCGTGATGCAGCGGCTGTTCGGCGTGGCGCTGGCGCTGACCGCCGAGCACTCGTTCGACGACGACGAGCGCGAGCGCTGCCGCGTCGAGATGCAGGAGGCGCTGAGCGATCTGCGCAGTGCGCTCGAGCGGCCGCTGGCTCCTGTACCGAGCGAGACCGGGACGACGCTCGCGGCCGAGTTGACCCGGATCGCCAGCGCGCCCGGCCACCGGGTAGAGATCGACTGGCCGTCGAACGTGGCCGTTCCGCCCGAGATCGAACCGCTCGCCCAGTCGGTGCTGGCCGAGGCGCTGCGCAACGTCGCCAAGCACGCTGCGCCCTCGCAGGTCGAGGTGCGGGTCGCCTCAGACGACGACACGTTCACACTCGAGGTTCACAACGACGGCGTCGGGACCGGAGCGCGCGGCGCCGGTATGGGGCTGCGGCTGGCGGCGTTCGAGGCGCTTCAGCACGGCGGTGTGGTCGAGTTCGGGGCACCGGAAGCCGGTCGCTGGCGCGTCCGGCTGGTCGTCCCGCAAGCCGAGACCGCGTCGGAATGAGCGATCGCAAGCTGCGCGTGCTGGTCGTCGACGACCACGACGTCGTCCACTGGGGGTTTCGGGTGCTGCTCGGCGAACAGCCGTGGGTCGAGCGCTGCCTGGCGGCGCGGACCGGCGCCGAGGCGCTGGCGCTGCTGCCGACCCTGAAGCCCGACGTGGCGCTGGTCGACCTGTTCCTGGTCGGCGAATCGGGCGCCGACGTGTCTGACTCGATCCGCCGCGCGTCGCCCTCGACGCGGGTGCTGCTGATCTCCGGCGCCGGGCGGATGTCGCCCGCCGCGGCGCGAGCAGCCGGCGCCTCGGGCTTCGTCTCAAAGGACCTCGAGGCTCGCGAGGTCGTCCGTGCCGTGCGGACGGTCGGGCTCGGGATGACCGTCTTCCCGCGCAAGTCAGATCAGCCCGCGCCGCTGCTGTCCGAGCGCGAGCGCGAGGTGCTCGACCTGATCGCGGCCGGGTCGACCAACCGCGAGATCGCGGCGCGCCTGTTTCTGTCCCCGCACACCGTCAAGGAGCACACGAGCGCGCTGTATCGGAAGCTGAACGCCCGCAACAGGGCCGAGGCCGTCCAGCGCGCGCAGCGCGTCGGCCTACTCGGCTAGCGCCTCAGCGCTGGCGCATCACCTTCTCGATCACCGGCAGCTTGATCGCGTGCGGCACGTAGCGCGCGGCCAGCATCCCCGCTCGCATCGGAAGCCCGGGGACCACGACCCGACGGTCGCTGTCGAGCCCGGCGACGCCCGCCACGGCGACATCGCGCGCGGACGGCTTGGCCGCCGCGGGGAACGCTTTCTCGAACGACCGGCCGCTGACGACCTGCCACCCGGCCTGGTCCCAGAACTCGGTCTCGACCGGCCCCGGCGCCAGCGCCGTGACCGTCACGCCCTGACCGCGGACCTCCTGGTAGATCGCCTCCGAGAACGTGAGCACGTATGCCTTGGCGGCCGAGTAGCCCGCCGAGTACGGCAGCGGCTGCATCCCGGCGGTCGACGCGACATTCAGGATCGCGCCGGAGCGGCGCCTGACCATCGCTGGCAGGAACGCCGACGTCAGCGCTACGACGGCCTCGACCAGCACCCGGACCTGCTCGAGCTCGCGCGCCGGGTCGGCATCGGCGAACGCGCCGCCGGTCGCAAAGCCCGCGTTGTTGACCAGAATCTCGACGTCGAGCCCGAGCGACTCGACGCGGCCCGGGAGCCGGTCTCGCGAAGCCGGCTTCGACAGGTCGCAACCGAGCGTCTCGGCCCGCACGCCGTGCTCCTTGCGCACCTCGTCCGCGAGCTCGTCGAGCCGGGCTTTGCGACGCGCGACGAGGATCACGCCGTGGCCGCGCCTGGCCAGCTCGCGGGCGATCTCGGCGCCGATTCCCGACGAGGCGCCGGTGACCAATGCCGCAGCCCCGCTGCTCGGCTTCGGGAGGCTCACTACCGGAGCGTATCGATCCTCCCCCCGAACGGGGGGAATGCGTGGCGGCCCTGTATCTCGTCCGTTCACCTGGCGTAGGTTGAGATTGGATGAACTCGAAGACGGCGATCCTGTTCCCCGGGCAGGGGAGTCAGACCGACGACATGCGCGACGACGTGCAACGCACGCGTCCGCAGCTGCTGGAGCTCGCCGTGCAGGCGGTCGGCGAAGACCCGTTCATACGCGCCAGCGAGGGCACCAACTTCGCGCAGCCCGCGATCTTCTGCGCGAGCCTCGCCGGCTGGCACGCGCTCGGCACGCCGGACGCCGAGTTCATGGCCGGCCACTCGCTCGGCGAGCTGGCTGCGCTGGTCGCCGCCGGAGCGCTTGACGAGCGCGACGGGCTCGAGCTGGTCGCGCTGCGCGGTCGGCTGATGCACGAGGCCGGAGATCGCGAGGGCGGCGGCGGGATGGTCGTGTTGCTCGGTCGCGGTGCCGCCGATCACGCGCACGAGGTCGCCGACGCGCAAGGCCTGACGGTCGCCAACGACAACTCCCCGCAACAGATCGTGCTCTCCGGTCCGCGCTCAGCGCTGCCGGCTGCCGTCGAGCACGCCAAGCAGCTCGGCCTGCGTGTCATGGAGCTCGACGTGACCGGCGCGTTTCACTCGCCGATGATGGCCTCGGCCGTTCCCTCGTTCCGCGCGGCGCTCGATCAAACCGAGTTCTCGCAGCCCCGGGTCACCGTGATCTCAGCGGTCACCGCGCAGCCGTTTGAGGACCCTCGGCGCGAGCTGGCCGACGCGCTGACGATGCCCGTCCGCTGGCGCGAAACGATGCTGGCGCTGCACGCGCTGGGCGCCGGGCGGTTCGTGGAGACCGGTCCAGGCCGGGTGCTGACCGGGCTCGCCAAGCGGACGCTGGCCGACGTGGAGCTGGTCAATGCTTGACCAGCGGACAATCGCGGCGCCCGCGCGACCGCTCGCGCGTGTTGGGATCCAGCCGGCGGCGATTCTGTCGGTCGCGACCGAGCTCCCCGCCGGCCGGTTGACAAACAGCGAGCTGGCTCTGAGGCTTGGTGTCACCGAGGACTGGATTCTGTCGCGGACCGGAATCCGCGAGCGCCGCCGCGCCGAGCCCGACGAGCGCCTCAGCGACTACGCCGCCCGTGCAGGAGCCAAGGCGCTGCAGGGTGCGGGTGTCGACGCACGCGACCTCGACCTGGTCATCGTCGCCACGCTCAGCCAGGATGAGCTGACGCCGAACACGGCGCCGATCGTCGCCGACCAGCTGGGGGCGAGCAGTGCCGGCGCGTTCGACGTCGGCGCTGCCTGCACGTCGTTTCTGACTGCGCTCGCACAAGCGACCGCTCAGATCGAGTGCGGCCGCGCGCAGCTCGTGCTCGTGATCGGCGCCGACTTCGTGACCCGGATCGCCGACTATCG
>JBKQJQ010000067.1:0-4836 GCA_052147875.1 Solirubrobacteraceae bacterium
GTGAGAGTCGGCGGTTTGGCGCTTTACAAGAATGAGAACGGCGAGGGTGTGGTCGCGAACCTGAACGTGCGCCTCGACGGACTCGTGCTCACCTCCATCAGCGCGTTCGACGACTTCTCGGATCTCAGTCTCGACAACTACGACGGGTACCCCGCGGCCGACAACAACTGGACCAAAAATTTCCAGCAGCAGCAGTTCAGCGAGGAGCTGCGCCTGGCTTCCGTTCCGGGCGGCTTCATCGACTGGCTCGTCGGCGCCGAGTACGGCCAGAACTGGTATCACTGCCGCGACTCGCTCGACTGGACGTTCGTCTACGGGCTCGCCGACTACATCACGCAGGGCGGTAAGGCGATCACGGCGACCAACTTCATCCAGACACAGGAATCCGAGGGACTTTATGCGCACGCGGAGACGCACCTCTCGAGCCAGTGGACCCTCGTTACGGGCGTACGCTACTCGCGCGATGAGGTGAGTTTCGACGGCAAGACGATCGATCCGACGGGCCTTCTGACCTACGCCGCGAATAATTTCACTGGCCCGATAATTCCAAACACCGTGCTCGCCGCGCTCGATGAGTCACGCTGGAATCAGAACGTCTCCTACCGGCTCGAGCCCGATTACCATCTCACGGACAAGGTGATGCTGTACGCGAGCCTGGCGACCGCCTACAAGGCCGGCATCTTTTATGGCCAGCCGGCGCAGGTGCAGGTGGACTGGGGCTACGTGCAACCGGAGCATGTGCGCACCGCCGAACTCGGCATCAAGAGCCGGTTCTTCCACGATTCGCTGCAGTTCGACACGGCGGTGTTCGACACGGACATCCGCGACCGCCAGTCGAGCCTCTCGCTCTGGGCGGGGCCGGTAGGCACGCAGCCCCTGATCGCGGGACTCGGCAACGTGCCGCGCTCCCGGATCGACGGCGTCGAGAGCGATATCGAAGCTCGTCCGCTGCGCGGCCTGCAGATCCATCTCGGCGCCACCTATCTGCATGCCCGCGTGACGGAGACCTTGACGAACGACAACGGCCTCGCACTTTTCACGCCCGTGCCGGTCGGCCACATACTGCCGGACGCACCCGCCTTCAGCGGCACCTGGATGGTGCTTTACGAGCAACCGGTGAGCGCAAGCCTCGCGATGTATGCGCAGGCCAACGACCACTACGTCAGTGCGGAGCATCCCTATCTGGGAGATCCCACGACCTTCGGCCGCGGACATGACCTCGGTGCGCGGATTGGCGTAAAGAATCCTATGCAGCACTGGAACACAAGCTTGTGGGTGACGAACCTCACGGACACGCGGCCCCTGACCTACGCGTTCGCGGGGAGCGAGGGACAGCAGGTGTCGTTCTATCAAAAGCCGCGGGATGTGGGCATCAATGTGACGTACACGTTCTGAAGGCCGATGAGCCGGGGAGCGCCTGATCCTCGGCGGCGGCTCGTGGTCGACGCGATAACTTGCAGCTCGATCTTCTGGTAGGTGAATGAAACGCACATAGATGCCAGAATGAGTCGATGCGCACGCTTGCTTGGCTCCTCTCGGGACTGTTGGGCGTGCTCAGCGCACGTGCGGCGGTCGATCCTGCCCTGTACCAGGCTCTCAAGTGGCGCCTGATCGGCCCCTTTCGCGGGGGACGCGTGCTCACCGTCGCCGGCATCCCGGGCGATGCCCGTCACTTCTACTTCGGCGCCGTCGACGGCGGGGTGTGGGCGACGGCGGATGCCGGCCGCACCTGGCAGCCGATATTCGACGCTGAGCCGGACGGCTCGATCGGCGCACTGGCGATCGCACCGTCCGATCCGTCGATGATCTACGTCGGTACGGGCGAGGCGGACATGCGCTCGGACATTGCCCACGGGAACGGTATGTACAAATCCGCCGATGCGGGCAAGCACTGGAAGTTCATGGGTCTCGCCGACTCGCGCCAGATCGGCCGCATCCTCGTCGACCCGCGCAACCCGGCCGTCGTGTTCGTCGCGGCCCTCGGACATGCCTACGGCGCCAACGAGGAGCGGGGCGTATTCCGGTCGAAGGACGGCGGGGCGCACTGGAGTAAAGTGCTGTTCGAGAATCCCGACACGGGCGCCGTCGATCTCGCCTTCCGGCCCGGCGCGCCCGATACGATCTACGCGGCGCTGTGGCAAACCCGGCGCCCGCCCTGGAGCGTCTATCCGCCATCGAACGGCCCGGGGAGCGCTCTTTACGTCTCGAACGACGGGGGTGATACCTGGCACCGGATCAGCGGCAACGGTTTTCCAGCATCGCCGGGACGGATTGGGCTCGCCGTCGCTCCGAGCCGTCCCGACCGGGTCTATGCGCTCGTCGACGGAGCACGCGATGAAGGCGGCCTGTACCGCTCGGATGACGGCGGTACGCACTGGACGCATGTGTCGAGCGACTCGCGTATCTGGAATCGAGGCTGGTATTTCTCAGGCCTGACGGTGGATCCCAAGAACGCCGACCGCGTCTACGTCATGGATACGATCGTGCTGCGCTCGGACGACGGGGGGCAACATTTCGTTGCCCAGAAAGGCGATCCGACGGGCGATGATTTCCACGCGATGTGGATCGACCCGACCGACAGCAACCGCCAGATCTTGGGCGTCGATCAGGGCACGCTCATCACCCTCAACGGCGGCGAGACCTGGAGCAGCTGGTTCAACCAACCGACCGCGCAGATCTATCATGTCAGCACCGACAGTCGCTTCCCGTACTGGGTCTTTGGCGCCCAGCAGGACTCGGGCGCCGTGGCCCTTCCGAGCCGCACCGGGAGCATCGACGGCCTCACAGTGCAGGACTTTCACGAGATCACGGCAGGCGATGAAAGCGGCATGATCGCGCCCGATCCGGACGATCCGGATATCATCTACGGCGGCACGGTCTCGAGGCTCGACAGGCACACCGGCCAGACGCGCGAGGTCGATCCGACGCTTGCCTACCCGGCGATTCATTACCGCGGTGCCTGGACGCTGCCGCTTACGTTCTCCAAGCGCGGCAAGAAGATGCTGTATTTCGCCAATCAGCGCCTGTTCCGCACGGCCGACGGGGGCGAGCACTGGGCGCCTATCAGCCCCGATCTGACGCGCCCCGATGCCGGGGTTCCAGCGAACCTCGAGGCCCCGACCGCCGCCGACGATGACCTTGTGAGCAAGCGCCGCGGCGTGATCTACACGATCGCGCCCTCGCCGCTCGCCGCCGACACGCTCTGGGTCGGAACCGACGATGGGCTCGTCTGGCGCACGCACGATGCGGGTGCGCATTGGGAAGACGTCACGCCGCCGGCGCTGACGCCGTGGTCGAAGGTGGGCGGCATCGAGGTCTCGCACTTCGATCCCGCGACCGCGTACCTCGCGATCGACAGGCATCGCTTGGACGATGACGCCCCGTATATCTATCGCAGCGCAGACGACGGTAAGAGCTGGACGCGCATCGACGCAGGTATTGCACGCGATGCCTTCGTGAACGTCGTGCGTGAGGACCCCGTGACGCGGGGGCTCTTGTACGCGGGCACGGAGCGCGGCATGTTCGTCTCGTTCGACGACGGTGCGCACTGGCAGTCGCTCGAGCAAAATCTGCCCATGACCTCGGTGCGCGATATCGATGTGCATGGCGCGGACCTCGTCATCGCGACGCACGGCCGCGGCTTCTGAATCATGGATGATGTCTCGGCGCTGCGGCAGATGGACTCGATGCACGAGGAGGTCGCGCTGTTCAAACCCGAGGCGGCGATCCGGCTGCGCCCCGCGGGGTTCACCGGCACGCCCAGCCCCAAAGATGAGCCCCTGGCGGACAATCCTCCGGACGGCGCCCTCATCGACTATGCGCTGCCGACGACGATCGCGGGTCCCGTGACGCTCACGATCCTCGATGCGCAGAAGCATCCCGTCCGTAGCTTCAGCAGCGCGGATCAGTATCCACCCCCCGACCCGTCGAAGCTCGAGTTCGCGAGCGAATGGCTGCCCTCGCCCGCCATCGTATCGGCCGCGCCCGGGATGCATCGGTTCGTCTGGAGCTTGCGCTACCCGAGCCTCACACCCGCCGCGGAGCCGGGACTGCCGAAGGATGGCGTGTGGGCACCGCCCGGCCGTTACACCGTGGAGCTCGACGTGGGCGGGCGCCGCTACGCGCAGCCTCTGCAAGTCGAGCCCGATCCGCGGGTACTCGTCCCCACCGCAGCGTTGCAGCGGGAATTCGTGCTCGCGCGGCTGATCGACCAGGCGGGCGCGCAGGTTGCAGCCGCCCGCGAGCAGGCGCGCAAGCTCCTCGAAGCGCTCGAGCCGCGACTTGCACAGCCCGGTGCCCCGCAGACAAAGATCGCCTCAGTCATGGCGAGAGCGCTGGCACTGTCGGGCCTGACGCCGCCATCGCGCCCACCCAATGCGCCCAAGGTCAAACCTGTGCGTACCGACAGTCTGCAGGCACTGTCGACGGCTCTTGACAAGCTCGAGGACGCCGTCGATGGCGCCGACGCCGATCCGGGGCCGGACGCGCGGGCGGGGTACGCGGCGCTGTCGCGTATGCTCACCGCCACGCTCGCCGAGTGGCAGCATTTCCTGGATCAGGACCTGACGATGCTCAATCGCGAGCTCGGTGCAGCGGGACAGCCGCCGATCGCCGCCCCGTGACTCGCGGGGCCGATCGCCACTACTATGCGCTGGGCGCCGGCGGCGCCGACGACTCTAATCTGGGAGACTTCTGATGCGCGTTCGCTTATCCGTGCCTTTGCAGGCAACACTTTGCGCAATGGCCCTCGCGCTGGCGTGGCTCGCCGCCGCACCGGCATCAGCGGCAACTGCGGTCGATCCGAGCCGCTCTCACGTGCCGCACGATGAGCCCGCC
>JBKQJQ010000068.1:0-4049 GCA_052147875.1 Solirubrobacteraceae bacterium
ATCGGAGGATGCTCAACGCGCGAATGACCCCTGCAATCAGATCTGTGGCGAGCACCGCAGCCGTCACGTGGCTGGGCCACGCTACGACCTTGATCGAGTTCGATCGGCTGCGGCTGCTGACCGACCCGGTGCTCAGCAAGCGCATCGGACCGCTGGTCAGAGCCTCCGCCCCCGTCGACCCGGACGCCGTCGGCCGGATTGACTGCGTACTGCTCTCACACCTGCATGCCGACCACGCCGACCTGCGCTCACTGCGCCGGGTGGCCCGCGATGCGACGGTGTTCGCGCCGGTCGGCGCGGCTGGCTGGCTGGCCGACAACGGCGTCCGCGGTGCGAGGGAGCTGGCGCCCGGGGACGTCGCGAGGCTCGGCGACCTGGAGATCCGGGCGACACCGGCGGTCCACGACGCGCGCCGGCGGCCGCTCGGGCCACGCGCGACCCCGATCGGCTACGTGGTGCGAGGCTCGCGATCGGCCTACTTCGCCGGCGACACCGATCTGTTCGAGCGGATGGGCGAGCTGCGCGGCAACGTCGACGTGGCGCTGCTCCCGATCTCGGGTTGGGGCCCGACGCTCGGTCCTGGCCATCTCGACCCCGAACGGGCCGCACGGGCGGCCGCGACGATCGAGCCTCGGATCGTGATTCCGATCCATTGGGGCACGTTCGCACTCGCCGCTCGCCGCCCGGACGATCCCAAGCAGCCGGTGCGCGAGTTCGTCGCGATGGCGGAGCGCCACGCGCCGTCGGTAGAGGTAAGGGTGCTCGAGCCGGGTGAGCGCCTCGAGCTCTGACGGATTCACAGTTATTTCACCCCGTTCGGGTGATGTCGCCGGCGCGGGCTCTGGGACGATTAGTCGTCATGGCCACCACCAGCAGTCGCTCGCGCGCCAACATAGTCGTCGAACATCTGACCGTCGCCGAACGCGCATGGCGCGGCAAACAGGCGCGCAAGGAGGTTCCTCGAGCCAGCCACGCCGAGTTCGAGCCGCCGTCGACACGGCCCGACCCGGTCGGCCAGCTCGAGGACCAGGCGAAGACCCGCGTGCCCGAGTTGGTTCCGATCCGCTACGGCCGGATGCTCGTCTCGCCGTTCACGTTCTACCGTGGCGCCGCGAAGATCATGGCCAGCGACCTCGCGGGCACCCCTCGCTCCGGCCTGCGGGTCCAGTGCTGCGGCGACGCGCATCTGTCGAACTTCGGCGTCTTCGCGTCGCCCGAGCGACGTCTGGTGTTCGACATCAACGACTTCGACGAGACGCTGCCTGGGCCGTGGGAGTGGGACATCAAGCGGCTCGCGGTAAGCATGCTGGTCGCGGCCCGCGACAACGAGTACGCGACCAAGGACCAGGATCAGATCGTGCTCGAGACCGTCGCCCAGTACCGCACCGCGATGCGGGACTTCGCCGGCATGGACAACCTCGCAGTCTGGTACGCGAGCATGGACATCGAGTCCGTGATCGCGCAGTACGCCTCTCAGTTCACACGCCAACAGGTCAAGCGGACCGAGAAGGCACTCGCCAAGGCGCGGACGAAGGACAGCATGTCGGCCTTCTCCAAGCTCTGCCAGCAAGTCAGCGGGAGCATCGAGATCGTCGACGAGTCGCCGCTGATCGTGCCGATCAGAGCACTGCTGCCGGACGAGCAGGAGGCGTCGGACTGGTTCGAGCGGCTGCGCAAGCTGGTGCGGACGTACCGATCCTCGCTCGAGAGCGACAGGCGAATCCTGCTCGAGCAGTTCGAGCTGGCGGACTTCGCACGCAAGGTGGTGGGGGTCGGAAGCGTCGGCACTCGCGCCTGGATCGCGCTGTTCTTCGGCCGCGACCACGACGACCCTCTGTTTCTGCAGATGAAGGAGGCCGAGGCATCGGTGCTCGAGGAGTACATCGGCAAGAGCGAGTACTCAAACCACGGCCGACGCGTGGTGGCCGGTCAGCGGTTGATGCAGGCGACCAGCGACATCTTCCTCGGCTGGCTGCACGTCGACGCCGGCATGGACGGCCACCCGCGAGACTTCTACGGCCGCCAGCTAAAGGACTGGAAGGGCTCGGCCGAAACCGAGCAGATGGTTCCCGATGGGATGGCTGCCTACGGGCGGCTGTGCGCGTGGACACTGGCGCGCGCCCACGCGCGCAGCGGCGATCGGGTCGCGATCGCAGCGTACCTGGGCCGCGGGGATGTCTTCGACCGCGCGATCGTCGAGTTCTCACGTGCCTACGCCGACCAGAACGAGCGCGACTACCAGCAGCTGGCCGACGCCGTCAAGTCCGGTCGGATCGTCGCACAGACCGGGCTCTGATTCGACGTCCAGGCCGCTCGGGTTCGGTCCCCAAGCCGGGGTGGGATCCCTCTAACCCCGGCGTCATCCGAGGCCCTGGATATAAGACTGGGGCCGGTGCTTGCCGCTGAACCCAGACTCAGGACATCCGGATGCCCCTGATCCGCCGGCGTCCCGTGCTGGCGCCGGGGGAGCAGCGCAAACGCTTCGGTCTGCTGCTGCTCGCGATCTCCGCCGCGTTCGCCGTGCAGGGGATCGCCCAGCCGGGGCGCTGGGAGCAGCTGATCGTTGCCGTCCTGCTGGCGATCACTCTCCTGCTGGCGCTGTGGGTCGCCGAGACCGGGCCGGCGATCTTCCGCCCGATCGCGGCAATCGCCGGGCTGCTCGTGGTTGCCGCCTTGATCGAGGCGATCATCGGCAACGGCAACGGGACGGTTGCCAGGGTCGCAAACCTGTTGCTCGTGACCCTCACGCCGCCCGCGATCATCGTCGGAATCACGCGCACGCTGCGCGCCCGCAACCGGGTCACGATCGAGGCTGTCTTCGGGGTGCTGTGCCTGTATCTGCTGATCGGAATGTTCTTCGCGTTCGTGTACGCGACGATCGGCCGCATCCGCGGCTCCTTCTTCACAGAACACGTGGCTGTAAGTGCCGCCAACTGTCTCTATTTCAGCTTCACGACGCTGACCACGACCGGATACGGGGACCTGACTGCCGCCAGCAACCTCGGACACACCCTGTCGGTCTCCGAGGCGCTGGTCGGTCAGATCTACCTGGTCACGGTCGTCGCCTTGATCGTCAGCAACCTCCGGCCCGGCGCGGTCGGCGCGAGCCAGAGCGCTGAGGAGGGCTGACGCCCGCCAGGCCCAGGGCACCGAGCTGGCTCGCGGAGACCGAGCAGGTCGATCGCGCCGTCTACGCGGCGGTCGCGGGGACCCCGACGCCGAGCCTCGATGCGGCGATGCGGCGACTGTCGAGCGCCGCGGACCATTCGAAGCTGTCGATCGCGGCCAGCGTGGTCCTGGCCACGGCCGGCGGGCGTCGCGGGCGGCGGGCGGCCGTCCGTGGCCTGACGGCGGTCGCCGCGACGTCCGCGGTCGTAAATCTGCTCGTCAAGCCGCTCGGGGGCAGGCGCCGCCCTGATCGTGCCGGCGAGGGCGTCCCGACTGCACGTCACGTGGAGATGCCGACCTCGCGCTCATTCCCGTCTGGCCACAGCGCTGCGGCGGTCGCGTTCGCGTCCGGCGCGGGCAGCGAGCTACCGGTCGCAAGCGTGCCGCTACATGCGCTGGCGGCGGTGGTCGCCTACTCGCGCGTTCACACCGGCGTCCATTACCCGGGCGACGTGGTCGCCGGCGCGCTGCTCGGGTCGGTGATCGCCGACCTCACGGGCGGCGCGATCAGCCGCATCTGGACTTCGTAGCGCTGTAGAGATCCGCGGCCGCTACTCGTCGGCGTCGATCTCGTATCCGAGCGCGACCGCGAGCCGCGGCGCCTCGGCGACGACCCGCGCGAGCCCCGCGGCGGGGCCGATCGCGACCAGGACCTCTGCGATCTCGGACTCGGTCGCGCCCGCCTGTAGAGCCCGCTGCACGGTGCCACGCAGCGAAGCCGTCGCGGCGCCCAGCGCCAGCAGCGCTCCCAGCCGGACGAGCAGGTCGACCTTCACTTCGAGCGCTGAGTTCGGCTCGGTGTCGCCGACGAGCACCTGGCCGACCAGCTCCTCGTCGTTCAGCGCCAGATGTCGCAGCAGACGCTCGACCTCATCCACGCC
>JBKQJQ010000069.1:0-3197 GCA_052147875.1 Solirubrobacteraceae bacterium
ATCGCCAGGCCGGAGCATCTGCTGGCCTCGGAGTTCCCAGACCGAAGCGGCAGCGCCGTTACCGGCGTGTTACAGCCGGTCCCGTACCTTGCAAGCCGGACGATCGAATGATCCGGTTACCTCGGGATATGCGAAGGACTGCTGACAGCAAGCGATCTGCTCGCCACACGAGGAGCGTCGCGATTGCCGTATTAGTTTGTGCGGTCGTGCTAGCCGCTTGCGGATCGTCGAGTAAGCACCCCACTAGCGCTTCGAGCGCTGATGTCGCGTTGCTTCGGTTCTCGGGGTGCATGCGCTCGGACGGCGTGCCGAACTTCCCCGACTTGAGCAGCAGCCGGATGTTGATCCAGGCCAGCGGGCAAACCCTGTCTGTCAATGGGGTCTCCGTCGACGCCCCGGTATTCCTAGCCGCCCGGGCGAAGTGCGAGAAGTACATCCCGCACGTCCACGCCAGCCCGGCACAGGCCGCGCAGCAAACGCGGAAGGGACTGCAGTTCTCACGGTGCATGCGCAGCCACGGCGTGCCTAACTTCCCCGACCCTAAGGTCACCACCGGCACGAACGGCAACGCCGTGGCGGACCTGCGCGGGGCCGGACTGAACTTCCAGTCGCCCGCCTTCAAAGCCGCCGCGAGCGCCTGCGGCGGCGGACCCAAGGGACCCTGAGCAGACGCATCCGGCGGTCCTAGTCGGGATGCCGCTCGTGCCAGTTGTGGACGACGCGTTCGACGTCGTAGGGGACAAGCATCAGCGCGGGGCCGCGGATTCCCGTCCGGTTGGCCTCGCTTATCTTGGCGTTGACGTCGGTGATGATCTTGCGTACCTCCGCCTCTGTCGAGGCGCGCAACGCCGCCGTCAGCGCATCGCTCGCCTCCTTGCGCAGGGCGACCGACGGCGGCATGTAGGTCAGGCCCTCGCGACGCAGCTTGTCCTTGACCCACCAGTTCTCGTCATGCGGCTTATCGAGATCGGGGATCGGCTCCCCAGCTCCGGGCAGATCCTCGAACTCGCCCCGCTCCTGTGCGTCGCGGATCTGCCTGTCGATCCAGCTTTCCCACCGCGTGCCGGGCGGCTTTCGTCTCGTCATGGTCGCATTCCGTCTCCGCTGCACCTGGGCCGACTCGAGGCGAGCCTCGGTGGTCGCCCGCCCCGACGCCGGATTATGCCCGCGCGGACCCGGCTGAGGCCCATCAGGATGGATCCGGCCTGGGCCGTTTGAGCGCCAGGACCTCGCTCACCACGATCGGGTGGTCAGCGGCGCGCTCAGTAAGGCTGTTGGTCAGGAGGCTATGCCTCGGTTCCGGGTCGGATGACGCCGGTTTCGTAGGCGAGTACGACCGCCTGCACGCGGTCGCGGAGCCCGAGCTTGATCAGCATCCGCGCTACGTGTGTCTTGACCGTGGTGGTTGACACAACAAGCCGATCGGCGATCTCTGCGTTGGACAAGCCGCGGGCGACGAGGCCGAAGATCTCCAGCTCGCGTGCGGTGAGCTCGTCGAGGCCCGGTGGTGGCTGCGGCGTGCGGGGGTGGTCGTCTACGAACGACTCGATCAGGCGGCGGGTCACGGACGGCGAGAGGAGCGAGTCACCGTGGGCGATAACGCGGATTCCCGCGAGCAGCTGTTCGGGTGCGACGTCCTTGAGCAGGAAGCCGCTGGCGCCGGCGACGAGCGCGTCGAAGACATACTCGTCGTGGTCGAAGGTCGTCAGCATCAGCACGCGCGGCGGATCGTTGGTGGCGACGATCTGGCGTGTCGCCTCGAGGCCGTCCATCACCGGCATCCGGATGTCCATCAGCACGATGTCCGGTCGGGTCCGCCGTGTTGCCTCGACGGCCTGCGCCCCGTCATCGGCCTCGGCCACCACTCGCAGGTCCGGGTCGGTTTCGAGGATCATCCGAAAGCCGGCCCGTACGAGCGCCTGGTCGTCGGCGATCAGCACGCTGATGCTCATGCGGGGATTGCCTCCGCGACCGGCAGTCGGGCCTCGACGGTAAACCCGTCTGGCGCGGGCACGGTTCGGACGCTGCCGTCGTACAGCGCGACCCGCTGGGCGATCCCTTGCAGGTCATCGTCGATGTCCGGGCTCGAAACCCCGCCGAGGACGTCGAGTTCGAGCTCGTG
Organism: Solirubrobacteraceae bacterium; assembly: GCA_052147875.1. Taxonomy (GTDB): domain Bacteria; phylum Actinomycetota; class Thermoleophilia; order Solirubrobacterales; family Solirubrobacteraceae; genus Palsa-465. The sequence continues at coordinate 2,123 of JBKQJQ010000069.1, forward strand.
CGGGCCGTAACGGATCGTGACTACCGCGTGGGGGCTGCGGTGCCGGGCTGCGCTCTGCAACGCGGCCTCGACCACCCTGTAGCTGACCAGGTCGAGACCGGGCGTCAGGTCGATCGGCTCGCCCTCGGTGTGAAGCTCGCACTCCATGTCGAGGTGGCGCATCGACTCGAGCAACGCGCCGAGCTGCTTCAGCCCCGGCTGCGGCGCAAGCGCCCGCGGATCCTCGTCCTTGCGAAGCATGCCGAGTATCCGGCGAAGGTCGGCGAGCACCTCGCGGCCGGTCTGCTCGACGTTGAGGATCGATTCGCGTGCCCGGTCAGGGTCGCTGTGAAGCGCTCGCCTGGCGCCGCCGGCCTGGATCACCATCGCGCTGACGCTGTGAGCGATGATGTCTTGTAGCTCGCTTCCGATCCGCGCACGCTCTGCGACGATCACTGCCGACTCCCGCGCGTCCTGTTCGGCGGCGGCGTTCGCAGCGAGCTCGCGGAACGCCGTGGCGCGATGGCCGTGCCCGCGCACAAGACAGCCAACGAACCAAGCCGGAACGACCAGCGCGCTCACGTAGAACAGCGCCCCCGCTATTGGGCCGACTCCGGTTGGCGCGCCCCCGACCCCCGGCAGGAGACCCCATGCCGAGAGCAGCGCGAGCCCGAGCATCATGACGACGACGCTGCGCCGGCCCTCGACCCACGCGCCTGCTGAGTAGGCGAGCACCAGCACGGGCACGACATCGCCGTTGAGGCTCATCAGCAGCTCACTGCCGAACGGTTTCGAGATCGCGGCGACGAACGCGCAGAACGGCAGGGCGAAACTCGGCCACCGTCGACGGATGGCGATCGGCGCGGCGAAAAACACCGATGCCGCTGCCGTCACTGGCCGGTGCGCATCCGAGACCCCGTCACCGAGCAAGCACTGAAGCTCGAGTCCGATTATCACCACGACGGCGAAAACCGCGTCGATGACGCCGCGGTCGAAACTGGTGAATCGGTCGCGGAGAGCTCTCACCGCCGGGACTCCTCGGCGAGCGGCAGACTGGCGCGCACGCTGAAACCCCCGCTCGCGACGGCGCCCGAGT
>JBKQJQ010000070.1:0-4377 GCA_052147875.1 Solirubrobacteraceae bacterium
CCGTCTTGGGGCGCGTCGGGAAGCTCGCGGCAGGAGTGGTGGCGGTTCTCGCTGCGGCGCTCGCCTTCTCGTCGGCGGCGTTTGCCGACGACTGGCTGCCGCATCCGGCCAACGCGACCTGGCGGTACCTCTGGTCAGACAGTACCTACGACCCGTCGGGGACGGTCGAGAACGTGGTCGTCCAGCAGCAGCATGGGCCGAGCTTCACGCTGGCCTGGGCCGATAGCCAGGATAAGCCGCCGCCGGCCAGCAACCCGAACCTGACCAACGTCTGTTACGAGGGCGCCGACATCGGCTACATGAGCTTCCAGGACACCAACGCTGGTCTCGTCAACAGCGGCTGGGACAGCTGTCCGCCGCCGCAGAGCGAGCCGATCCTGTGCCCGACAACGAGCTGCGCCAACAGCTTGGCGAGCACGCTGTTCAGCATCATCTGGGGCAACCGCAATCCGGTTATCCAGGAGCCCTTGCTGCAGGGCACGACCTGGAACTCGACCGGTGGGGCGCAGAACGACGTCTCGACCACCTCGCAGTACCTCGGTCTGCAGCTGGTCAAGGTGCCGGCATTTCCCAACGGCGTCGTCGCGGCTGAGGTGAGCACGAATATCGCGCAGGCGGGCGCCTTGGGCGACCCCTGGGGGAGCGGGATCCGCACCACCTGGTGGGTCTATGGGGTCGGACCGGTCCGTGTCGTCTTTGACCACACCGGCGGCGGCGTGACCAGCGCCGACCTGCTGGCCACCAACCTCAAGCCGCTGGCCAACCGCCCCGACAAGAACTACTTCCCGTTGCGGCTCGGCCTCAAGGGCACCTACAAGTGGACCAACAGCAAGCACCTCAAGCAGCCCGAGATCGAGACGATGTCAGTCGACGCGGCCGTCAACCGCACGGCGCGAATCGACGTCAAGAGCGTCTCCGGTCCGATCAGGGCGGTCGGCGAGTACATCTTCTCGTCCGGGCTCGACGGCATCACCAACATCTCGGCGGCGACCTCGGCGGCCTCGCTGGCGAAGTTCCCGTCGCTGGGCCACGGTCGTCATTTCTTCACGCCGATGGATCTGATGCTGTTCGGCTTCAACCCGGTGCTGCCGGCCTACCCGATCATCGGGTCCAAATGGCGCAGCGGCAACGCGGTCGACTTCCATTTCTACGGCGTCACCGGGTCGACGATGATCGTCGGCATCAAACGCGTTCACGTGCCCGCGGGGACCTTCCAGGCGCTCGAGCTGCGCAGCGTCTTGACTCAACGAGGCCATCCCTTCGGCAGCGGTATCCGCACGATGTGGTTCGCGCCCAATCGCGGTCTCGTGAAGCTTGTCTTCCGGCACCGGGACGGCAGCACCTCGGTCGTGCAGCTGATCACGTGACGACGCTCGGGCGCGGTGCCGCGTTCGCCTCCGAGCTGCACTCGGGCCGGTGACGAGCGCGCCCCCAGATCGCCGCGGTTCGCGCCTACGACGCCGAGTCGGCGATGCTGACCAAGCTCCAGGCGCGGATCGCCGAGGAGCGCCTGCGGTTTGACAACTACCTGCAGTGACGCCGTCACGAAGCCGGAAGCAGCGCGGTGCTGGGAGATTTTTCATGCCTGGCATGGGAAATCTCCATCCGCGCCGGGTCAGCCGTCTGGCGCGTGGGCCAAAATAGCTGAACCCAGATCGGGTTTTGGTAGATTCCGGGGTGCCCTAATCGGGCGAAACCGTTCCCTACCGGAAGGACCCCGATGGAGCCCGCATCCCTGGACACTGAGAAGCCAACCGTCCGCACGGGGACGCTCGAGAACCCCGAGGTGATCGAGGACGTTCCGGGGCACGTGATCCCGATCCTCGAGCGCGAGTTTGACGACTTCGACACGGAGTCAACCCGGTATCTGAAGGGCAAGCTCGTCGAGGAGGACTTCATCAAGTTCCGCCTCAAGCAGGGCGTCTACGGGCAGCGCCAGCCCGACGTGCAGATGGTGCGAGTCAAGCTGCCGATGGGCGGCGTAACGCCTGAGCAGCTCGAGGCGTTCGCCGACGTGATCGACGAATACGTGCCGCTTCGCAAGGGCCACATCACGACCCGCCAGAACATTCAGCTGCACCACGTGCCGCTGGCCGACGCCGCGAAGCTGATCCGCGAGCTCGGCGACGCCGGCCTCTCGAGCCGCGAGGGCTGTGGCAACACGATGCGCAACGTCACCGGTGACCCGCGCGCGGGGACGCTCGAGGGCGAGCTGTTCGACATCACCCCGTACGCGGGTGCGTACGTGCGCTACTTCGTCCGCCACCCGACGACGCAGGCGATGCCGCGCAAGGTCAAGACCGCTTTCACCGCCACCGACGACGACAACGCGATCACCCAGATCCACGACGTCGCGTTCATCCCCCGTATCCGTGACGGAGTCCGCGGGGTCGAGATGCGGGTCGGCGGTGGCACCTCGATCATGCCTCGCCTGGCCCCGACGCTGTACGAGTTCGTCGAGCTCGACAACGGCGAGTATCTGAAGGTCACCGAGGCCTGCATGCGGATCTTCGACCGCCAGGAGTTCCTGCGTGCCAACCGCGCCCGCGCCCGGATCAAGGTCCTGATCGACAAGATCGGGATCGACGCCTTCCGTGAGATGGTCGAGGAAGAGCTCGAGGGCGACTGGGTCTCAGAGCGTGACTTCTCGCTCGATGAGATCCTGCTGCAGCACGACGAACAGGGCAACGCGCCGGCGCCGCAGCAGGCCTACGCGAGCCCCAACGGCGACAGCCGCGCTTTCGACCACTTCCTCGAGTCAAACGTCGCCGGTCAGCGCCAGAGCGGCTTCAGCACGGTCGAGGTCAAGGTCCGTCGTGGCGATCTGACGCCGGAGCAGTTGCGCGGGCTGGCCGAGGTCATGCGCCGCTACAGCGGCGGCTACGCGCGCACGACCGTGCACCAGAACATCGTTCTGCGCTGGGTGCGTAACGAGTCTGCCTACGAGGCCTGGCTGGCGCTCTCAGAGCTCGAACTCGGCGACGCGGGTGCCGACGAGATCTCCGACGTCGTCAGCTGCCCGGGCACTGACTCCTGCAAGCTCGGGATCACGAGCTCGATGGGGCTCAACCAGGCGATCCAGGACCGGATCGTTGCAATGCAGCTTTCGGACCCGTTGACGCGCCGGATCCACATCAAGATGAGCGGCTGCCCTAACGGCTGCGGGCAGCACCACATCGCCGACATCGGCTTCTATGGCGCCTCGATCAAGGTCGGAGAGCACACGATTCCGGCGTACATTCCGCACGTCGGCGGTGTATACGAGGGGGGCGAGGTCCGCTACGGACAGCGCCTCAAGGCTCGTCTGCCGGCCAAGCGAGTGCCTGAAGCGGTGGATCGGTGGGTACGCTTCTATGAGTCCGAGCGGGCCGACGGCGAGCTATTCCGCGCGTTCGTCGACCGCGTCGGCGCGGAGGAGTTCGAGCTAAAGGTCAAGGACCTGACGTTGCCGATCGAGTTCAACCTCGAAAACATGAATCACTTCATCGATTTCAACCGCGAGGTCCCGTTTGTCGTCCAGCGCGGCGAGGGGGAGTGCGCGGTCTGATGAGCGGCCGGGTGACGCACGCCGGCGCCGATCAGGCGAGCCCGGACGGCGAGCAGGCGCCGATCGGCGGGCGGCTCCCCGATCTCGAGCAGGCGTCCGCACAGGAGGTCGTGGCCTACGGCGTCGAGCGCTTCGCGCCACGGCTGACGATCGCGTGCTCGTTTCAGAAGGAGGAATCGGTCCTCTTCCACATGCTGACCGCGATCACGCCCGACGTGCGCGCCTTCACGATCGACACCGGCGTCCTGTTCCCGGAGACGCTGACGACCTGGGCGGCGTTCGAGCAGCGGTTCGGCGTCAAGCTCGACGTGCTCGACGCCACCAGCCCGGGCGAGCCGTGGACGGCGCAGCGTTGCTGCGGCGAGGCGAAGGTCGCAGCCCTCGAATTGGCTCTGTCCGACGTCGATGCCTGGATCACCGGCATCCGCCGCGAGCAGGCGCCGACTCGCGCCGCGACACCCAAGTTCGAGCGCGACGAGCGGCGTCAGATCTTCAAGCTCAACCCGCTCGCCGACTGGTCAGAGAAGGACATCTGGCGCTACATCTTCGAGCACGATCTTCCCTACCATCCGCTGCACGACCAGGGGTATGCGTCGATTGGATGCGCCCCGTGCACGCAGCCCGGCGCTGGCCGCGAAGGCCGCTGGACCGGTCAGGACAAGACCGAGTGCGGAATCCACCTGTAGGCCCGCGCAAGACATGAACTCGTTCCAATACGAGCTCTCGCACCTCGAGACACTTGAGGCGGAGTCGATCCACATCTTCCGCGAGGTCGCGGCCGAATTCGAACGCCCGGTGCTGCTGTTCAGCGGCGGCAAGGACTCGATCGT
>JBKQJQ010000071.1:0-4684 GCA_052147875.1 Solirubrobacteraceae bacterium
GCCTACCAGCGTCCAGAAGCCGCTGATGTTGAAACCGCTGACGATCGCCTCGGTCAGCAGGAGCATGAATAGCGAGACGAAGAACCACGCGATCCCGAGGGTCAGGATCGCGAGCGGAAGCGTGATCAGCCGCAGTAGCGGCTTGAGAATCGTGTTGAGGACTCCGAACACCGCCGCCGCCAGCAGCAGCGGGCCGGCGCTCGAAACGGTGACGCCACTGAGGATCGCCGCCGTGATGCCGAGCACGATCGCGTTTGTCAGCCAGGAGATCGCGAGCCGCACCGATAGCGGCGGCCTGCGATCCTCGTGCTCAGGTGCGTAGCTGGATGCGGTGGACATCGGCGCCAAACAGATTACGCCTCCCAGCCGGCGTGGTAGCCGAGCGCTGGTAGATTCATGTCCTCCACGGTGGGCGTAGCTCAGCTGGTAGAGCTCCTGGTTGTGGTCCAGGCGGTCGTGGGTTCGAGTCCCATCGCTCACCTTCCGTAGAAGACGCCAATTACCAGGACGTTTGTTGTCGCAGCAGGATCTGTCTCGGCTACTCCTCTGCCAGGTCCCGGGTGGTGATCACGCCGGCCAAGAACGCCCTTTCAACCAGTGTCGCGCGCTTCTCGTTTTGCGGCAGATGCTGCACGCCGAAGAGTTCGAACAACCCCCGCAGATGGGTCTTGACGCCCTCGACGCTGAGGAACAGCTCGTCGGCGATCTGCTGGTTGGTGGCGGGTGTCGCAAACGCTGATCCGTCCCGGTACGGACGAGCGAGCGCGATGAGGACTCGGCGCTTTGCGGGAGAGAGGTCGGTTGCGGCGGGCAGCCGGCTCGCGAGCACCGTGCTGCCATGCTCGCGCGCCGGCGTGTGGTAGGCGATCGAGGTTTCGCCGATCCTGAGCAGGTCGCCATCGCGGAGCCGCCGGCGGCCCGAGAGCCGCTCCTCGTTGACGTAGCAGCCATTTCGGGAAAGGCCGTCGTCGACCACGGTCCATTCGTGGCCAAGACGGTTCAGCTCCGCGTGGACCCGGGAGACGCTCTCATCCCATTCGATCCGCACCTCGTTCCCGGGGCCGCGTCCGATCGTGAGCTGCGACGTGGTCTGCGGCAACACGAAGATGCGTTGGGCGCCGCCGTCGTCCCGGTATACGAGGTACGGGCTGCCCGCGCGGCCCGCCTCCATCCGCTCGCGTAGCTCGGCCGGCGAGGAAGCATGAAGACGCTCTGGATCCTGCTGCAACACACCCTCCCCGTGCACCTGTGGTGGAGCAGTCTAGCCGTCACGGATGGACTGGGCCAGACCTCCTCCACGCACACAACTCGTCTTCCCGCGGTTATGTTTGGTTCCAATGGAGCGGCTGCTAGGCGCCTACTACGACGAGCATCCGGATCCGTCCGATCGGGCGCAGGCGGTCTCGTTCGGAACGTCCGGTCACCGCGGCAGCTCGCTCACCGCGACGTTTAACGAGGACCACATCCTCGCGATCAGCGAGGCGATCGCGAGGTATCGCGCAGCGGCGAACATAGACGGGCCTCTGTTCCTGGGGCGCGACACGCACGCGCTCTCCGAGCCGGCGCTCCGCACCGCGACCGAGGTGCTCGTCGCGCACGGGATCGACGTCGCAGTCGATTCGGAGGATGGGTTTACCCCCACCCCCGCGATATCGCACGCGATCCTGAAGCACAACCGGGATACGGCTACGAAGGCAGACGGAATCGTGATCACGCCATCGCACAACCCGCCCGAAGACGGAGGCTTCAAGTACAACCCGCCCCACGGCGGCCCGGCCGCCAGCGCCGTCACTCAGCAGATCCAGGACACCGCCAACGAACTCTTGCGGGCGCGACTGAACGGCGTGCGGCGAGCGCCCTACGAAGACGCGATCGAGGGTGCCCGCCGCTACGACTTCTGCTCCTCTTACGTGGACGAGCTGCCGTCGGTCGTCGCCATGGACCAGATCGCTCGGTCCGGACTCCGGCTCGGAGTCGACCCCCTCGGTGGCGCGAGCGTCGCCTACTGGCAGGCGATCGCGCAGCGGTACAAGCTTCAGCTCGAGGTGGTCAACGACCGGGTCGACCCGACCTTCTCCTTCATGCCCCCGGACCATGACGGCAAGATCCGCATGGACAGCTCATCGCCTGACGCGATGGCCGGTCTGATCTCGCTCAAGGACCGCTTCGACATCGCGTTCGCCAACGATCCCGACGCGGACCGGCACGGGATCGTCACGCCTGGCGCTGGCCTGATGAACCCGAACCACTATCTCGCGGCTTCCATCGCCTACCTGTTCGGCGGCGGGCGCAAGGAGTGGCCAGAGACGGCCGGGGTGGGCAAGACGATGGTCTCCAGCAGCATCATCGACCGCGTCGCGGCCGGGCTCGGGCGCGAGCTCGTGGAGGTTCCGGTCGGCTTCAAGTGGTTCGTGCCCGGCCTGCTCGACGGCAGCTTGGCATTCGCCGGCGAGGAGAGCGCTGGCGCGAGCTTCCTGTGCCAGGATGGCGGCGCGTGGAGCACCGACAAGGACGGGCTGATCATGTGTCTGTTGGCGGCCGAGATGACGGCTAACACGGGCAAGGATCCGGGCGAGCTCTACGCCGAACTCACCGAGCGCTACGGCGCACCCGCTTACTGCGCGTGGACACGCCCGCGACGCCCGAGCAAAAGCGCGTGCTCGGCGAGCTCTCACCGGACAGCGTCGCGGCCGCCGAGCTCGCCGGTGAGCGCGTCGAGCAAGTGCTCACTGCGGCGCCGTCGGGCCCGCCGCTCGGCGGCATCAAGGTGACGACTCGGAGCGGGTGGTTTGCCGCGCGCCCGTCGGGAACCGAGGACATCTGCAAGCTGTACGCGGAGAGCTTCAAGGGCGAACAGCACCTCGAGATGATCCTCGAGGCGGCACAGGAGCTGCTGGAGCGGACGCTCACACAGTGAACACCCCCGCCACGGGCTCGAGGCGATCACGTATGCTCAGCCCGAGGGCGGTGAATCACCTGTCGAACAGTCCTGCGGGCGACGATCGCGTCGGAACGCGGTTCGGCGCGTATCGGGTTGATGCGCTCATCGGCGTCGGTGGCATGGGCAAGGTCTACAAGGCGACCGCCGGCGACGGGACGCTGGTGGCGCTTAAGCTCGTGAAGGAAGACCTGGCGCGCGATGAGACGTTCAGAAGTCGCTTCTGGCGAGAGGCTCGGATCGCTCAGACCGTGCGCAACGCGCACGTGATTCCGGTGCGGGACACCGGGGAGCAGGACGGCATTCCCTACCTGGCGACACCGTTCGTCGAAGGCGTCTCGCTCGATCAGAAGCTCGGACACGACGGCCGACTCGATCTCGCGACCACGGTCGGGATTTGCGCCCAGGTCGGCCAGGGCCTTCAGGCGCTGTGGGACGCCGGAATGGTCCATCGCGACGTGAAACCGGCCAACATCCTCGTAGACCTCGCGGGACGGTCGTACATCACGGACTTCGGGCTGGCCAAGGTCAGCGGCGGGACCGTGCTTACCCGGCCCGGGCAGGCGCTCGGCTCGATGGATTACATGTCGCCCGAGCAGATCCGCGGCGAACCGGTCACCGGCGCGTCCGACGTCTACTCGCTCGGGTGCGTGGCATTCGAATGCCTGATCGGGCGGCCCCCGTTCGGCGATCGCGACGGTCTGCAAGTGCTCTGGGCCCACCTGCAGGATGACCCTCCGGATCCGAGCGCCGAGCGAGAGGACCTTCCGGCCCGGGTCGGAGCGGCGGTCACGACCGCGATGCGGAAGGACCCCGGCGAACGGCCCCAAACGTGCGTCGAATATGCGCGCTCGCTCTCGCGCGCGGCGGGGATTCCGCTCGCCTGCGTTGCACCCTGACCAGCCGTGCGTCGCCTCCAGAGCAACCCGCGAGCATTGCTCCCCATCGTTGTCGTGCTCGCGATGCTGGCCGCCGGATGCGGTTCAGGGAACGGCTCTGCGGCGGACACGTCGAGCTCCACCGTCACGGCGACCGGCGGGACTGCGCATGTTGTGATGAAGGCGCTCGCATTCAATCCCGGCACCGTCGTGGCCAAGGTCGGACAGACGGTGGCGTGGGCGAACGAAGACAGCTCGCCGCACAACGTCACCTATGTGAGCGGGCCGCTATTCAAATCCTCCGGCACGCTCAAGCCAGGGGCCAGATTCTCGATCACGCTGACCCAGCCCGGGACGATCCATTACTTCTGCACGATCCACCCGTGGATGAAGGGGACGATCGTCGTCTCCCGGTGACGGAGCCTAGGGGGGTCAGGTCGCGGTGGCGAGCCACCCGCGCGGGTCGGTTGCCTCGGTTGCCTCGGTGGTCGGAGCCGAAGGCAGGTGGCACTCCAGCGAGAATCTGATCGCCTGGGCCACCGAGGTCACGACGGGCGGGCGCAACTCGGCGGCGTAGACGATGCTCCCCGAGCTGGCGGCAGTCGACCCTGAGCTCGCTACGATCGCGCCGCACAGCGCCGGTGCAGTCGCCTCCCCCGGCAGTTTCGAATCCAGGTCGCTGGGGCCGAGATAGTCGTCGTAGAAGCCGGTGTTGTCGTAGCTGATGCCGTGGACGACAAACACGGCATTGTCGGCACGGATCGCTCCCGCCACGCCCGGTGGGATCGTGATCGTGCGCTTGTAATTGAACGTCCCGGTGGACGGGTAGCGCGCAGAGGCGAGGATGCTCGCCGGGCTGGTGCCGCCG
>JBKQJQ010000072.1:0-6896 GCA_052147875.1 Solirubrobacteraceae bacterium
TGCGATGTGGTGACGACTGTCTCTTCCAGGGTCCCGTCGCTGCGATAGACGTTCTTGGTTTGAGGAGCCGCGTTAGCAGCGCCGGCGGCCGGCGTTGTTGAAGCGCTTGCTGCTTTTGCCACAGTAGCCTGTGGCTGGGGCGCTGAGCTTGATTGTGCAGAAGATGGCTGCGCAGCTGGCGCGAGATGGCATCGAGGTGACCGACAGTTACCCCCAACGGACGGCGCTCGACGTCCGGGCAACCGCAGGTACCCTCGATCGGCTGTTCGGATTGCGTCTGATGAACTACCGCATCGCCGCCGGACGCCGCTTCCACGCGCCGATCGGCCGGGCGAGCGTACCCCGCGACCTGCGAGACGCAGTGACCGATGTCGCGGGCCTCGACGGCCGCACCGTCGAAACTGCCGACGCCAGCTCGATACGGGTCATCGCCCCGGCGAACGCGAGGATGGCGTATGGAGTTGACTCGTTACTGGGCCAGCACATCGCCGGCCAGGGCGAGAGGATCGCAGTGATCTCGTTCGGCCAGTACCGACAGTCAGACATCCAGGGGTTCGACCAGCAGTTCGGCCTGCCGGCGATTACTGTGCAGAATGTGCCGGTCGCGGGCGGGGCGAACAACCGCAGCGCCTCCGCCGTGGCCGAGTCCGACCTCGATCTCGAGGTCGCGCACGAGATCGCCCCGTACGCCCAACTGCTCGACTACAACGCCCCCGATGCCACCTCGTCCGGCGGGGACTCTTTCGGAGCCGTCGTTGATCGGATCGTGGCCGACGGCCGGGCCAACATCGTGTCCGACAGCTGGGGCAGTTGCGAGGCTACGACGCCAGCGGCCGACATACGCCGCGAGGAGCACGCGATCGAGGCGGCCGCGGCACGCGGGATCAGCATCTTCGCTGCCGCCGGCGACACGGGCGCGTATACCTGCCAGCAGGCTAACGCCAACGACCATCGCCTCTCGGTGAGCTGGCCGAGCTCGAGTCCGTTGGTTGTCAGCGTCGGCGGTAGCTCGCTGTCGGTGATGCCCAACGGGGCGTATCAGGGGGAGACGGCGTGGAATGACACGCTCGAGCAGATGGGCGGGGGCGGTGGCTTGAGCGTGTACTTCACGCGGCCCGGATGGCAGGTCGGTCCCGGCGTCGCGAACCGGTTCTCGGACGGCAAGCGCCAGCTTCCCGACGTAGCCGCGAACGCCGACCCATGGTCAGGCTGGGCCACCTACACCGGCGGAACTCTCCAGGTGGCCGGCGGGACCAGCGCGGCAACGCCGTTCTGGGCGGCCGCAATGGCGCTGATCGCTCAGTACGCCAGCCAACACGGGGTCGGCCGGCTGGGGTTCGTGGACCCGATGCTGTACGCGATCGCCGCGAGCCCCCATCCCCTCCCTGCTTTTCACGACGTCACGATCGGCACCAACCGCTATTACCCGGCCACGACCGGCTGGGACTTCGCCACCGGTCTCGGCTCCCCCGACGTCTACAACCTGGCGCAGGACGTCGTGGCATATGTGAAGCGTCAGCGCTAGTCACGCGCGGTGCCTACTGCGCCATCTGGGTCCACGGAATCGTGGGCAGAGCAACATCGTCGAAGGGATCGGGATGGAAACGCATCTCAGCAGCCGTCATTGCGACACGGTCGAGAGGATCTTCAGCCATCCGCCGAGCCGCAACATCGAATGGCGCGAGGTTGTTTCGTTGTTGGACAGGTTGGAACCGTCGCTCATGAGCGCAACGGCAAGCTCAAGGTTTCACTCGGCCCTGAGACCGAGGTGCTCCCTGCGCCTTCCGGTAAGGACGTCGACGTCCAGATCCTGTTGGATCTGCGGCGAATGCTGACGCAGGCCGGCTTCGGGCCAGACCAATCCCCGCCCGTCACCGATCAGAGCACACGAGATCACGGCGACGGTCAGTGGGGCGAGCCAACCTAGGACGCCGGCGAATTACGTGCCCGGTCGGCGAGCCGTTGCGTTCAGGCGGGAACCCTGGCCCGGGTGCCCCTTGCCCACCTGGCTGTTCGCGCTCGCGGCCGCGGCAGGCGCTGGGACGCGACCGCTCGAGCGACAAGCACCTGCTCGTCGCCATTCTCGGGCTGCTCCGTACCGCACGTGCTGGATAGACCCCCAAGTCAAAAGGGGGAACGACCGTGAACGGGGTACTACCGCCGCCAGTCCTCCCGCCGCCCGCGGGCGGGAGGGAGGACGTGCGGAGAAGCGACCGAAGCGGTCAGGCGGCGTCAACCACCGGCTCGTCGCCGAGGTCTAGCTCCTGTAGGTCGGAGGGGGCGCGGTGGCCGTCGAGGTCGACGGTCGTCTCGGGGCTGTCGTTGACGACGAACGCGTCGCGGTTCAGCGCGACGAGCGAGGGCGAGAGCATCGGCCGCATGAACTGCCACACGGCGGCGCGGAGCGCGCGGTCGCCGCCGGGGAGTGCGTCGCGGAGCTTGGATGCCATCCGCTCTGACCCGAGCGCCTTGGTGCGGGTCACGCCGGCCGGGTCGAGCATGAACGCCGCTCCGAGTCGAGCGGTGAGCTGGGCGATGCCTCGGAGCGGGTCGGGCTGGGCGAGCGCACGCTCAAGCTCGGCTTCGATGATCGCGTCGAGCTGGCGCGGCTCGTGGCGGCCGGTGTCGCCGACGGGCTGCTGGCGCTCCGGGTCGGTCCAGCCGGCGCCGTAGGCGATCACCTCGCGGTAGTGGCGGACTAGCCGGCAGATGATCTGAGTCAGCGCGCGGAGCTGGGCGTCGGTGGGGTCGAGCAAACCGGCGCGAATATCGTGCCCGAGTCCGAGGTTGCTTCGGGTGGCATCGGCGTGCCGAGCGCGCGCTTGCGCTCGGCGTTGCTCGTCGTCGGCGGCCGCGTCGCGAAGCTCGTTGTCGTCGAGGCGGGCTCCGGCGAAGTAGGCCTCTTCGCGCGCCGGCGTCGTGTCGCTTTCCCCGAGCTGTTCGTGGGCGAGGTCGAGTATGAAGGCGGGGTCGACGACCCAGATCCCGGCGGCGAAGTCCTGCCCGCGTTCATGGACGAACGCGTACCGCCCGTTGCGGGCCCGCTCGCGCACCTCGCCGGTGATGCGGATCTTCAGCGCCCTGGCCTTTGCTCGAACGGCGAGCGTGTCGAGCTCAGCTTCGAGCCGCTCGAGCTCGCAGCCCAGGATGCTCGCGATCTGGTGATGGCCGTTGGCGTCGAGGTGCTCGCGGGCGTGCGCGATCTGTTCTGCCGCGTCGAGCATGGCCCCGTCGTCGATCCGGACCGCGTAGGTGTGCTCGTCCTCGACCACGGTTCGGTGCACGAACGCCCCCATATCGCGCATGGCCGTGTCGTGCAAGTCGGTGCTCGTGAGTCGCTTCGCGACCGCCTCGGTGAGCTGGGGTGCGAGCTCGTGCATGTCGGCGAGGCGGTTGGCCATCGTGACCGAGATCTGCTCGCCGGCCGGCCGCTCGGCCACACGGGCGCGGATCGGCTCGGGGAGCGTGAGCTGTCGGCGCAGGTTGTGGGCGCGCTTGGGCGAGATTCCGAGGTCGGCGCAGACGGCGGCGATCCGGTCGGCCTCCGGCACCCCCGCGCGCGCCTCCCAGCAGTCGCGCAGCTGCTCCTGCTGGTCGGCGAGCGACAGGCCCTCGCGCTGGTTGGCCTGCGCTTGGATCCGGCCGATCTCGTCCGCGCCCGGCTCGTGGTCGAGCAGCAGCACGATCAGGCTCTTGACCGGCGCGAGGTCTTCGTATCCCGCTGTGCCGGCGAGCTGCGCGCTCGCGTGGGCGGCAAGCAGGCGCCGCTGCCCGTCGTAGATCACGGTTCGCGGCTGGCTGGGGTCGGGTCGGTGGCCGATGCACGCCACGAGTTGGCCGGTGCGCATCAGCATCCCGGCGAGTCGCTCGATTCCCTCACGGGAGATCTCGCGGCGCGCGTTCGGCGCGAGCTCGAGCGCGCTGAGCTCGATCCGGTCGATCCGGCCCTCGACCGGAGCCCTGGCGACGAGTGGCGCCTTGCACTGGGCATCGCGTTCCGGCGGGCATTCGGCTTCGGCTCGCGGCCCAAGGCCTGGGCCGATCACCGTGCGGTTGCCCGCCCGGTGCGTGGACATGGATCTGGTCGAGGCTAGAGGCCGAACATGCGCCGCCACCGCGAGATGGTGCCCCGGCGGCTCGCGGCCGCGTACAGGGCGCCCGCGCCGGCATCCTTGAACTCGGCAGGTGTCGGCCACGTCGAACGCCCAGCAAGAAATGCCCGGAGTTCGCGCTCGACGCGTTCGTCGGTCCATAGCGGCGGGCGGCCTCGGTTCGACTCCCCCGGTCGGCTATCCAGCGGCGCCGCGAACGCATACCGCGTCGCCGAACCGGCGCCCCGGGGAACGAGAACGCCGTGCTGGATCAGCTTGGCTATCTCTGCCGTCGCGGCGGTCCTGGCAACACCTGCGGCCTCTTCATAGCCCCGGCGGGTGAACTCGCGCAGGCCGGCGATCCGCAGCGCCGCGAGCGCACGCTCCTGCCCGGCGGTAAGGCGCAACGGCTCCCGCCCACCAGCAGCTGCCAGCGAGCTCAGGTCAGCGACCGTCGATGCGACGCGCTCATACTCCTCGACGAGGCCTCGAAGGAAGTACTCGAGCCACTGCTCCATGTTGTACGTGTTGCGACGCACCGATCGCAGCGCCTCGTAGTACGCACCGCGGTCCTCGGCGTAGTAGCGCTCGAACGAGAACATTCGTCCCGGGAGGACGTCTCGGGCCATCAGCAGCGCGGTCTGCATCAGCCTCGCCGCTCGGCCGTTCCCGTCGGCGAACGGGTGGACATCCGTGATCCCGTAGTGGATCACGCCGGCGAGCACGAATGGGGGCTCTTCGCCCGAGGCAAGCTTCCGCCGGAGCCAATCGAACATCGCCTCGATCAGGCCTGGGACGTCGTCTGCCGGCGGGCCCTCGTGCATGATCTGGTTGGTCATGCGGTCAACGACGACGGCCACCCCCTCACGCCAGTTGCCCTCGTGATGCGGCTTGAAGTGTGGATCGTCGGCTCTGCCGAGCCCCCGCATTGCGGTGCCGTGGAGTTCCTTGAGGAACTCCGGCGTGATGTCCAACACTCCGTCCGTCAGACGCTCGTCAATCAGATCCAGTGCCGCCACGTAGTTGACGAGCTCGATCTTCGCTCGTGTGTTCGGGGCGAGTTCCCCGCGCGCGGCGCGCTCGGCCTCAACGAACGGCAACTGGTTGCCCTCGATCAGGTTCGAGTAGTGCACCGTCCCAGCCTTCGCCGAGGCTCGGAGCTGGTCAGCGACCGCCGGCAGAATGCGCGCTCCTCCAATCGTGCCTAGCGCAGCCGAGATCCGCATCAGGAGATCGGTGGCCTGGGGCGTGTAGCGCCGATAGTTCGCGCTGAAGGGTCGAGACGCGGTCGCCATTGGCAGAACAATCTACCGCTGAGAAGCAAAAAGACATGTGCTGTTTTGCTGGCAAAACGTGCCGATCTACCGCTTGCCAACAAAAGATCGACCGCCGCGCTCAGCGGACACGTAACAAGATCTTCTGCCGCCCAGAGACAAAACAGACCATCTCACTTGCAGGGCTTTAGCGTCGCTCTCCCGCTCAGAAGCAAAAGACCTGCCGCCGGCCGAGTCGTTCTCCGCCCCCGCGCTCCGGCATCGGCGAGCCGGGCGTCGATCGACACGATGCTGGCGATTCAACCGGCGCTGCCACGTGTGGGCGCCGGGATCGACACGGCCCACGGCCCTCAGATTGGCAGGATGCGAGACGGACGTCCCTGCGATGCCGACACCTGCGTTCGCGCTGCCGTAAGGGATCGGAGCCGTCCCTTGCGCGGAAGTCGCGACCCTTCGTAAGTTTCGCTGCTGGTGCTCACCGTGGAGCGGAGCGCGTCGGCGCGGCAGTTGGCGGGGCTGTCTGCGTGTGTCGATGCGGCTTGGCAGCAGGAGCAACGCACCCTGGGGCGTTAGCTGTCGAGCGTAGCGAGCACGGCGCGCTCCCGCCTACGTGAAGACGCCGCGTGAGATGCCGCGCGCGTACTGGATGATCCTCTCGTAGCGGCCGCCGGCGATCTCGTCGAGGGGGTTGGCGCCGTCGAGGCCGTCAACCTGGCCGTCGAGCCACGATCCAGCGAGGGTCTCGCCGTGCAGGTTGCGCGCCATTTCCTGGACGAACGCCATGAGCTCGGTCAGCCGGTGAGCCTCGAGCCCGGCGGGAGCCTTCCGGCGCTGGAGCCACAACCGGATCGCCGCCGGCTCGGCCTGGGTCGCGCGCGCGATCTGCGCCTCGGTCATCGGGACCCGCTCCAGCAGCCCGATCAGGAGGTCGCCAGGGCCATCGTCGGCGGGGACCCAGGGGCCGTCATCGCACGCTCAGCGGGAGGGAACGGTGGAGGTAGCCGATCATGAACCGCGGCGAACTGGGGCGCCTTTGCCACGCTTCGGCGATCCCGCGCTCGGTCGCCTCGCAGACGCGCACGATCTCGTCCGCGATCTCGCCTCTTCGCCAGGCCGTTATGCGCTGCCAGCCCGAGCGATCGAGCACAGCGAGGAGCTCGCCGCCCGGGTCGCAGAAGCCGGCTCGGATCTCGATCTCGACAGTTCCAGGATACGACCGGCAGCCGGCGATCCGACCGAGATCAGCGCCGCCGTCGACGTCCCGAACGGCATGCGTGATTCCTGCCACGTCCGGAACACCAACTAAGTCACCGGGCGAAATCCTGGTCTACTCCGCGCTAGGCCCGAGGGAATCCCTGCAAAACGCCTGTTTCCGACCTGGCGACGGGCCCGAACCTAAAGACGACTTAGAGCGGAGTTGGGCGATTCCGGCCTAACTCCGCCGTACGTCAACGAATTCCCTGTAAAACGGCACTGTCCGGGCGTCGAACGGCCTTGACTTAGTGCGGAGTTGGACCGACCTAATGCGGAG
>JBKQJQ010000073.1:0-3188 GCA_052147875.1 Solirubrobacteraceae bacterium
ACAGCGCGGCGCCGCCCAACATCGTGATCGCCAGCGGCTGCGCGCCGCCCATGCCGCCGAGCCCGGCGGTGACCACGAGCCGCCCCGCGAGCGTCCCGTCGAAGCGCTGGCGGGCCGCCGCAGCGAACGTCTCATAGGTGCCCTGGAGGATCCCCTGGCTGCCGATGTAGATCCAGGAGCCGGCGGTCATCTGGCCGTACATCATCAGGCCGGCGGCGTCGAGCTCCCGGAACTTCTCCCACGTCGCCCACTGCGGGACGAGGTTCGAGTTGGCGATCAGCACCCGTGGCGCTTCCCGGTGGGTTTCGAACACCGCGACGGGCTTGCCCGACTGGACGAGCAGCGTCTCTGAGTCCCCGAGCCGCTGCAGCTCGCGCTCGATCGTGTGGTAGCTGGACCAGTTGCGTGCCGCCTTGCCGATCCCCCCGTAGACCACCAGCTCCTCGGGCCGCTCGGCAACGTCCGGATGCAGGTTGTTATGCAGCATCCGCAGCGCCGCCTCCTGCTGCCAGCCCCGGCACAGCATCAATTTGTCCCAGCCACCTGCATCGCGCCGCACGCTACCGGAGCACTGGGAGCCATGCCATATCACCGATACGGCAGCCGCGTGCCGACGCCGGCCGCGCGGGCCTTTGCCAGCAGCGCCGCTCCGAGTGCGATGTCGGTGATCGACAGACCGCGATGCCAGAGGAGGATCGTCTCGTCGTCGCGCTCGCGTCCCGGACGTGAGCCGCACACGATCTCACCCAGCTCAGCATGAACGTTCTCGCGGCTGAGGCGACCGGAGTCGACGTGCGCGCGGAGCGCCCCGAGCGGCCCGGCTCCCACCTGACCCCAGTCATCGACGACGATCTTGTCCATGATCTCCGTCAGCTCGAGGTCGACCGCGCTGGTCGTCCCGTAGGGCACTACCAGCGCGCCGGCGGCGATCCAAGCGGTCTTCAGCAGCGGCTCGGGCTTGGTCAGGCGTGAGGCCTCGACGACCACGTCGGCGCCGCGTGCGCACTCCTCCCAGCTCGACACGGCACGCACCTCGCGTCCGAGATCGTCGCTCAGGCGCCGTGCGAACGCCTCGCGGCTCTCGGGGCGCCGCGAGTGGACTCGTATCTCCTCCAGGCGCGGCAGCACGCTGCACAGCAGACGGACGTTCCAGTAGGCGGTCCCGCGAGCACCGATGTGACCCAGCGTGCGGGCATCCCGGCGCGCGAGCAGCTCGGCACCGATCGCGGTCACGGCGCCGGTGCGCATCTCGGTGATCGCGGTCGCATCGACGATCGCCGCCGGCACGCCGGTCGCTGGATCCATCAGCAACAGCAGCGCCATCTCGGACGGCAGTCCGAGACGGTGGTTGTCGACGAAGTTGCCAACCACCTTGACACCGGCGTACTCCGCGGTCACCCCCCGCAGGACGTTGAAATGGCCGTCGGCGCGGCCGGGAAACAGATGCGTGCGGGGCTCGAGCACGGTCTCGCCCCGGCCCTGCTGAGCCAGCACCTCGCGGACCGCGGCAAGGATCTCGGCGTCGGTCAGCGCCAGCTCGACGACGTCGGCGCCGCTCAGGTAGGTGAGCTCGATCAAATCTGTGACACCCGCGCGAGCAGCTCACCGGTCTCCAGCGCCTCGCGCGCCAGCCGCTCGACCTCGATTCCGAGCGGCCGGTCCTCGATCAGCGGGTCGACATGCTCGCGCACGCAATGCTGAGCCGCTGCGGTGCCGCGACCGAGGCGCTCGGCTGATACGAGCTCGACCGCCTGGGCGGCGACCAGCAGTTCGATCGCGATCAGCAGCCGGAGCTTGGCGAGCTGTTCATTCAGACGCAGGGCGCCCTGCGTGGCGCCGGTCGAGTCATCCTCGACGCCATCGGCGCCGACGGTCGAGTGGATCGCCACCGGCGCCGCCAGGTGGCGGATCTCGAGCGTTAGCGCCTGGGCGGCCTTGTGGAGCGGAGCGACGCCCGCGTGTGCCGGCCCGCCCGAGGTCAGCCCCGGCGGCAGGCCGCTGAGACGCTCGGTCCGCAGTCGCGCCGGGCGCTCGCACACGGCCGCGGCGACCTGCGCGGCCGCGATCGCGGCCGCGTCGAGCGCCAGCGCCAGTGCCGGCACGTGGAAGTTGCCGTTACTCAGGATCTCCTCGTCGGCAGACAAGACGAGCGGGTTGTCGCCGGCTCCGTTGAGCTCGGGCGCAAGCGTCGCCGCGAGCAGGTCGAGCGCGACGCGCAGCGAGCCGTGGATCTGGCTCGCGCAGCGGAAGCTGAGTGGGTCCTGTAGCCGCCGCGCGGCGCCCGGCTGGGTCAGCTCGCCGCCCGCCAGCAGCCGCCGTAACCCGGCCGCCGACCACGACTGCCCGGGCGCTGGCCGCGCGTCGACGACCCGCTCGTCAATCGGGCTCAGGTTGGCTCGAAAGCCCTCCATCGCCAGCGCCGCCGATACCTGTGCGGCCTGGAGGCACGCCTCGCCGTCGACCAGTGCAAGCGCCGCGACGCCCGATGAGACCGCCGAACTCGAGCAGATCGCGAGCCCGTCCTTGGCGCCGAGCTTGACCGGCTCCAACCCGGCGCGCGAGAGCGCCGCGGCCCCGGATAGCTGCTCGCCTGCGAGCTCCGCCTCGCCCTCGCCGATCAGCACCAGCCCGATGTGCGCGAGCATGCACAGATCCGCCGCCCCGACCGACCCGCTGCGCGGCACCCGCGGGTGAACGCCCGCGTTGAGCAGCGCCACCAGCCCGTCGGCCACCGCGATCCCGGCGCCCGAGCCGCCGGCGCACAGCCCGTTCAGCCGGACAGCGACCGTTGCCCGCGTCAGCTCGCGCTCGAGCGGCTCGCCGACCGCCATCGCTCGCCCACGCAGCGTCCGCAGCGAGTAGGCCGCCGCATCGTCGGCGTCGACTCGATCGACGACCCGTGAGCCGAGGCCGGTCGTGACCCCGTACACCGGCCTGCCCTCGCTGACGGCGAGCTCGACCACAGCGTGGGCCTGCTTGATCCGCGCCCGGGCCGCCGGATCGATCTCGACCGGCGCATGGTCGCGCGCGATCGCGGCGACCGCCGCGGGGCTCAGGTCGTGCCCGGTGAGTGCGATTGCTCGATCCATCCGTCGCGACGATAACTAGAGTCCAACGGCGATGGCGATCCAACCTGTCGCGGGCACGAGCTCGGCTGCGGTGCTGCTCGATGGCGCCACGCTGACGCC
>JBKQJQ010000074.1:0-22545 GCA_052147875.1 Solirubrobacteraceae bacterium
CGAGGCCGGCGTGTTCGTCAACACCGCGATCCATCCGGCGGTGCCGCTGGGTGGGGCGCTGCTGCGCACGAGCGTGATGGCGACCCACGATCGCGGGACGCTCGACCGCGCGCTGACGATCTTCGACACCGTCAAGCGCGAGTTCGAGTCCGAGCACGGCCCGCTGCCCGCCGGCTGAGCCGCGCCTGAGCATCGCCGCAGGACCGCTGCCTGGCGGCGGACGGGGAGCGGATGGTCTGCCGGTGTGGCGTACACCCGCGATCGAACTTGTCCACTCCCGCACAAGCCCCTCGGCCAAACAAAAAATGCGCTCTGTGCGCATCAACAACAGTTGTGACGTTGCTGTGACCGAGCCGTTTGTTCTAGGTTATGATCCGTCGAACGGCGGTGGTCGACCGGGCGGCACAGGTGGCTGCCGGGCAGGGAATCGTCCCGGTCCACACCAACAAAATTGGGGCCCTACAGCCCCGACATCACACAAAGCAGGTCCGGCCGGGCCGCGGACGCACGATGCATCCTGCCCTGCTGACGCTGGTCCATGTCCGCATACCAACCAACCGCAGTCAGGGAGTGAGTAGCCACATGACGCAACGGACCGCAACGAAGACCCCCGAGCCTCAGCGGCTACGGGCGCTTGAGCGCGCGAATGAGATCCGGCTCGCGCGGGCCTGTCTCAAGCGACGTATCGCACTCGGCGAGGTCTCCGCCGCGGATGTGCTCCTCGCCTGCCCCGAGGAGGCACGCAGCTGGCCGATCGGCGAGCTCCTGACGAGCCAGAGACGCTGGGGCACCACCAGGTGCCGCAAGTTCCTGGCGCGCAACCAGCTCGTTGAGACGAAGCCGATCGGAACGCTTACCGACCGCCAGCGCAGGATCCTCGCAGCCTCGCTGCAAGCGCCTGCGGCAGTGCCGATTCCCACATCGGCGGTGCCGCTGCCCACCTCGGCGCCGGCCACCCCCAGCCGGGAGATGGCGCTGGCGGTCGCGTAGCTGCGTCGGGGGCCGGGGAGGCCCTGGCGCAGACCGGCGACCACCGGGACGTGCCCCGTGCAGGACGCGGAGCACGTCCCGGCAGGACCGGGCTCTCTCTGACCTAGATCTGAATCCCGATCGGGACCGGGTTTGCGCCCGCGAGCAGGAAGAACCAGATCACAAACGCCGCGAGCGTCAGCCCCGCGCTGACGACCAGCACCGCCTCGAGCACCACGTGCCCGGGGTCGTCGCGGCCCCGCGAGATGCAGTTGGCGCGGTAGACCTCGCTCAGCGTCGCGAGCACCGAGGCCAGGAACGTGACCGTGATCACGACCCCGACGAGCATCGCCAGCAGCGCTAGCCCGAGCGACTCGGTCGCGCCCTGGATCTGCGACCCGACCCACAGCCACAGAAGCGGCGTCCCGACCCACAGGCAGAAGCTGCCGATGAACATGATCAGCACCACGAGCACCGCCCCGGCGCCGTTTCTGAGCAGTACACGCATCAGGTCACCAAGTGGTCGCTGACGGGCCGCGAGAGTTCCGCGGCCCCCGGCTAACGGACAGCCAGAAGAGAGCTTGACCTGCCACCAGCCCATCAGCATGCCGACCAGGCCGAGCCGCGGCCTGACCTGCCAAGCGCCACAACCAGGCTCGCCGATCTCGCTGCGGGAGATGCGAACGAACCGGTAGGACCCCGGGTCGAGCAGCATCCGCTCCAGCAGCCGCCGCTTGTCGTCCTGCTCGTCGGCCCGCCGCGCGATCGTGACGCGGGCCGCGTGCAGGCGGCTGGCGAGCTCGTCGCGAACCCGCTCGAGCTCGCCCAGGTCGAGCAGCCGGGGCTGCGATATGACCGCCGGCGGCCGGTCCAGCCCGCCCATCGGAAACGCGGTCACGAACGCCTCGGCCAGCTCCCCCTCGAGTCGCGCGATCTGCTCGCGCAGCGTGCGCCTCGCTGCCCGCTCCTGCGGCTGCGCGACGCGCTCGCGTAGCGGTCCGGCCTGGGCTGGGGTAGCGATGTACACCTGCCTTCCCATCCGGCGCCACGTTATCAACTAAAAAGGCGTCCGACGAGGGGCTATGCCAGCAGATCAACGCAGATCGAGAGCGCCTCTTCGAGGTGGATCGCGGGCACTCCATCGACCCCGACCGCGAACAGCGTCACGCGCTCGGGCCGCCGGGCGGGCGCCGGATCGCTGAACAGCAGGCAGTGGATCCCCTCGTCGCCGGCGATCGCGAGGCTCCCGGGCGACAGCCACTCCCCGCCCGCCGCGGCGCGCTCGCAATCGGCGGCGGTGGTCGCGCGAATCCCCAGCCCCTGATCAACCGTGCCTAGCGCCCAGACCGGGACGCCGGTCTCGATCAGCGCAACCAGACACGCATCGGCGATCGCGTCGACTGATCGAAATCCGCCCTGCATCAGACGCGCGACGGCCGCCTGCTCGCTCGGGATCCGCTGGACGTCCGGGTCGAGCCCGATCTGCCTGAAGAATGCCCGATAGGCGTGCGGGATCGGCTTCGTCCGCGCCGCGACGACGCTGGCGCCGCGATAGCGGCTCGAGAGCTCGTCGAGCCGCCGCACCAGCTCACGCGGGCTGCGCCGGCGGCGTCCGGGCACCGCTACCCATCGCACGCAAAGGCCCGGGAACTCGTCCGCGACCAGCGGCTCGACAAAGCCTTCGGAAACGGTCACTTCAACGGCGGCGATCCGCGCAGCAGCGCCTCCACCTGGGGCGCGAGCGCCGTGCTCGTCTGCCATCGATCGCCGATCAGGCGGGCCTTCACGATCCCGCCACGATAGGCCAGCTCGGCCATCGGACAGACCACGACGCCGTACAGCGCCCCGACTGCCCCGTCGCTGTCGTAGGCGACCGGGATCGTCCAGCGGTGCGTTCGGATCAGCTTCGCGGTGGCCGCGTGGCTGGCGCCGATCGCCACCGCAGCAAATTCGACGCTGCCCGAGGGGAACCGCTGCGACAGCTGCTGGAGCGCGTCGACCTGCTTCTCGCACTGCGAGGACCCGGTGACGAAGAACGACAGCACCAGCGGCCGGTTGGCTGAGATCAGGCAGATGTTGAGCGCGCGCGGATCGTGGCGGGCAAGCGTGCACGGCGGATTGAGGTTCGGCGTTCCCTGCAGGTTGGTATCGGCCAGCGGAGCGGCGAAGAACCGCAGACGATGACCGGCCGGCACCCCGGCGGTCCCGGTGCCATTGGTCGCGAACTGGTAGATCGACACGATCAGGACCACTGCCAGCCCGAAGATCCCGATCATCCAGCGGTAGCGTCGGGTGTCGACGACGGGCGGCGGCAGGAGCGGATCCTTCGACGGGGCCGGACGCGCGGCGCGGTCTGGATCGAGTCGCTGCAACGACCTTTGTGGCTGCTCGGTCACGCGACGCGCTGCCGCCGGCGGAGCGCGCCGGTGGCGAGCACCGGCAGCGTCCGCGCCCGCCTCAGCGCCCCGCGCCGCTCGGACAGCACGAGCACCGCGGGCAACACCAGCAGCACGCCGGCCAGCGACACCGACAGGTCGACGAGCGTCACGAAGCCAAAGTCGCGCAGCATCGTGATGTCGGAGAAGATCAGCACGCCGAAGCCGACGATCGCGGTGATCCCCGACGCGAGCACGGCCGCGCCGGTCGAGCGGTAGGTGCGCGCCAGCGCGTCGGCGAGCTCGTGGCCCTGGACGCGCTCCTGGCGGTAGCGCTCGGACAACAGGACGCTGAACTCGGTCGAGATCGCGATCACGAGCGTCCCGAGGGTCGCCGACATCGGGTTGAGCGGGATCCCGATCAAAAACAGGATCAGCGCCGACCAGCCGGTTGCGAGTGCGATCGGGATCATCGGCACGACCGCCCGCCGGACGTCGCGGAACACGATCGCCAGCACCAGGCCGACGGCGATCAGTCCGGCCAGCAACATCAACAGCCGGCGTCCGGAGGACGACAGCGCCGCGTCGGCCTCGGCGGCCAGCACGGGCAGGCCGGCGAGCTGGGCGCGCACGCCCGCCGGTGGATGAAGCTGCGAGCGCATGTAGTCGATCACCCGTGCCTGCCGCGAGAGCGGCATCAGCCGGATTCCGAACGCGAGCGTCGCCTCGCGGTGGTCAGCGGTGATCACCGCCTGCGAGAAGTAGGTTGGAACGGCCGCCAGGAGCTGGTTGATCTGCGTCTGCGTGAGACTGATCTGGCGCGTGGACTGACTGCTGGTCGAGAACAGGTCGGGCAGCGACAGCGCCGGGCACAGCGTCGAGTGCGCGCAGCCGCGCTCCTCAAGGTAGCCGTAGTGGGTCAGGAGCTTGTTCTCGTAGGAGATCATCCACTCGACGGTCTTCGGCGTGGCGACATCCGGCGCGCGGACAGTGACGTCAATCTCGCCCGACACGCCGGTCACCTTCTCGAGCGTGCGCAGGTCCCGCAGCGCCGGCATGTTCGGCGGCACGAGCTTGGTCACGTCGGACTGGACCGCGGTCTGCGTGCCGACGATCCACCCAGCGAGCGCCAGCACGGCCGCGATCGCCAGCACCCGGCCCGGGTTGCGGGTCACGGCGGCGATCACCCCCGCCCGGGGTTGCGCGCGGCGCCCAGCCCCGCGGACGATCTCATCCGCGCCCCGCCAGGCGCGCCCGACCGGAGCGGTCACGGAACCGACGATCTCCGACGCGCCCCGGAACGAAGCGCCAAGCGCCCCGCCCTCGCGCTCTGACAGCACCAATGCCGCCGAGCCGGCGCTCAGCGCGCAGGCGAGCGCGATCGCGATCCCGACCACGAGCAGCAGCCCGAAGGTCTGCACCATCGGCACCGGCGACAGCAGCAGCACGAGGAACCCGGTCGCGGTCGCGAGCGCCGCCGTCGCGATCGTTGGCATCGCTCGTCCGGCGGCCTGCGCGACCGCCCGCTCCGCGTCGACCGGGCCGCCCCCGCCCTGTCGCGCCTCCTGCGCGCGGGCCTGGAACTGGATCCCGTAGTCGACCGCGAGGCCGATTAGGATCGGCAGCACCGCGATCGACGCCATCGTCAGCGTCGCCCCGACGACCGCGACCACCCCGAACGTGATCCCCGCGGCGGCGAGCGCGATCGCGAGCGGCAGCAGCCGTAACCAGCCGGATGACTCGTGGCCGGCCCCGTCAGGCGAGGCCGGATGCCGAGCGGGCCGGTGCCACGAGCGGAAAACGATCAACAGCGTCACCGCCATCACGACCAGCACCGCGATCAGCAGACCCGCGATCGAGCCGGTGATCGCGTTGGCGAGCGCGTTGAGCACGACCGGCACGCCGGTGACCGTGTAGCGGCCGCCATACGAGGAGCGGAACATGGGCATCCTGATCGCCTGGCGGATCCACGAGATCGCCTGCGCCTGCTGGCTGTCCGACAGCGACGACTTCAGCCGGATCTGGATCAGGGCCGAGTTGGCGGTCGGGAACAGGTACGCGAACCGTGCCTTGGGCTGGTTGACCCCACGTGTCTGGTCGAACACGATCTGCGGGATGAACTGGGGCGAGTCGATCGACGGCAGCTGCGTGATCCCCGACGTCACCGCCAGCTGCTCGAGCGACGTCATCTGTTGCTGGTACTCGAGCTCGCCAGCGGCGTTGGCCTCGCTAAGTGCCTTGGCGCGGCTCATGCCGCGGCCGAGCGCGAGCTCATAGGCGCTGCGCTCTGCGGACCTGACGCTCGTCCCGACGCCCGCCATCATCGCCTGAATTTCGGTGTTGACCGCCGCGACCGCGCGGTTGAGGAAGGTGCCCGGTCCGTAGACCGCCTGGACCGGCCGATACCGCGCGAGCTTTCCGCACGGGCTGTTGTAGCCGCCGTAGGGCGTGTGCGGACCGGTGGCGGGGACGAACGCGCGCAGCGTCTGGTTGGCGACCACGTTCTGGCCCGCGAAGCACGCCTCGAGCTGCGTCAGCGTCCCGAGGTCCTTGGTCTCGACCAGGTCAGGGAGCGGCTCACGGATCAGGACGATCACCGCGTCATCGCCGAAGTGACGCTCGTCGTCGACGGTCGCCTTGTAGCTCGACGAGGACTTTGAGACGAACGTGTCGGTCCCGGCCGAGGGCTTGAGCCCGAGCGACAGCAGGCCACCGACGATCGCGAGCGCGAGCACGATCCCGAGCGTCAGAAGCGGCCGGCGCGCCGCGGCCCCGGCGAGCCGCTCGAACCTCTTCTGAGCAGTCATCGCAGCGTCAGGCTACCTTCGCCAGCAGGCGACTCGCGCCGATCGGGCACGGGCCGGACCGCCTGAGCAAGGGCTCAGTCCATCGTCAGCGGGCCCTGTGACTCGCCTGACAGGAACTGGCGGATGAACGGGTTGTCGGAGCTCAGCATGTCCTCGGCCGGACCGGCCTCGACGATCCGCCCCTTCCACAGGACGTTGATGTAGTCGGCCACCCGGCGCGCGCTCATGATGTCGTGCGTGACGACGCAGAAGGTCGGCAGGTGCGCCCGCTGCTTCTCCTTGGCCTCGTCCATCATGTCGCGGTGGATCTCGAGGATCAGCTCACCCAGCAGCGCCGTACGGACCGGATCCAGCCCCGAATCGGGCTCGTCGAACAGGAGGATGTCGGGCTCGAGCACGAGCGCCCGCGCGAACCCGGCGCGCTTGCGCATCCCGCCCGACAGCTCGTTTGGTAGCAGTAGCCGCGCAGTCCCGAGGCCGACCTCGTTCAGGCGGCGCATGACGATGTCCTCGATCTCCTCCTCGCCCTTCTCGGTGTGCTGGCGCAGCGGGAACGCGACGTTGTCGAAGATGTTCATCGAGCCGAACAGCGCCCCGTCCTGGAACAGCAGGCCGAACTTCTTGCGCATGTCGAACAGATCGTCGTCGGGCATGTTGGGGACCGACTCGCCGTGTACGAGCACGTCCCCCGAGTCGGGGTACAGAAGGCCGACCATGTGCTTGATGCAGACCGACTTGCCGGTTCCCGACGGCCCGAGGATCATCGACACCATCCCCTCGGGGAGTGCCATGTTCAGGCCGCGGAGGATGTGCGAGCGGCCGAACGACTTGTAGGTGTCGATGAACTCGACCGCGTCCGGACGGCCCGACGGATAGACCTTGTAGGTGTGCCACTGGTACTCGTCATCGGAGACGCCGCTCGGGGGCTCGGGCCGCGGTGGCGCCTCGTCGACGACGGACACGCGGGACTCGGCGCGCTGCTCCTGGTGGCTGTCGATCTGCTCCCAGCGGGGCGCGTCCTCGATCTCGCCGCCATGCGGCGCCGCGCTGTTGACCCGATCCTCGCGCTCCTCGGGCGACAGCTCGACCTCGGCGCCGCGCGTGGCGGCGTTGTTCTCCTCACTCTGGTCGCCGATGTTGCGTGGGTCGTCGTCGGCCGGCGACTGAGCGGTCGGCGACTCGTCGGGTGATGGCTGCTCAGTCTGCTGGGCGTCGGGCTCTTCGCTGTGCTGTTCCATTTAGCCTCCGATTGGTGCTCGTGGGTTCGCGCCCCAGAAGAGCTGCGTTCCGAGCATTCCGATCAGGTGGATGCTGACGATATTGAGCACCATTGATTTTGCCGTTGCGGTGCCGACGCCGACGGGTCCGCCACTGGCGTTATAGCCGTAGTAACAGCCGACGATCACGATCACAATCGCCATCGCCATCGCCTTTATCAAGCTATATAAGAGGTCCGGCGGGTTCTGGAATTGCCAGAAGATCAATAAGAATCCGCCCGACGAGACGTATCCGATCTGTTGCACGACCGCCAGGTAGCTCGCGAAGAAGCCGGCGCCGATCGCACACAGGTAGACGAACGGCAGCACCAGGATCGCGGCCAGCAGACGGGTGGCGCACAGGAACGTCATGCCGCTGATCCCCATCACCTCGAGCGCGTCGATCTCATCCGAGATCCGCATCGAGCCCAGTTCGGCGACGATTCCGGTTCCGACCTTGGCGGCCATCATATAGCCGAACACGAGCGGCACCAGCTCACGCAGGTCACACCAGGCCGCAAACACGCCGGAATATGCCGGAGTGCCCTCGCCGTAGGTGAAGTAGGCGCCCTCGATCCCGCACTGGAGGCCGATGATGAACACCAGGCCCCAGATCACCAGCGTCGAGGAGATGATCAGGATGCCCGCCTGCCGCAACGCCTCGCCGAAGAAGCGGAAGACTCGCAGGGTGAGCACTTCGCGCACGACCTGCGCGGCGAACTTGACGATCTCGCCGAACGCCTCGACCCAGCCCTTCGGAGTGATGATCAGATCGTTCATTTGATGATCGTTGTGATCTCGGGGTGGGTGGCGAGCAGCGTCTGTGTGAACGCGTAGTTGAAGGCGAAGATGCCCAGGAACGCGATCACGACCGCCTGGTTGACGGCACGGCCGACCCCCTCGGCCCCGCCCGAGGCCGTCATCCCCTTGTAACAGCAGACGATCGCGATGATCGCCCCGAACAGAGTCGTCTTCAGGATCGACCCCCACAGGTCGGTCGTCTCGGCGTTGTTGAAGAACGTCGCCCAGAACGGCCCCAGCGGCGCGTGGTTGACGAGCGTCGCCAGGATCCCGCCGAAGATCCCGAAGATCAGCGCGTAGACGTCGAACAGGCCGGTCAGCAGCATCAGCGCCAGAAAGCGGGGGACGACCAGGTTCTTGATCGGGTCGACGCCCAGCACCTGCAGCGCATCGAGCTCCTCGCGGATTTTGCGCGCGCCGAGGTCGGCGGTGATCGCCGTGCCGGCCACCCCCGCAAGCACGATCGCGTCGACAAACGGCGCGAACTCTCTGATCGACGCCAGGACGAAGAACCCGCCGAGGCGATCGAGCGCACCGAACAAGACGAGGAAGTTCGCGGCCTGCAGTCCGGGCGCCTCGTAGCCGAACGCGATCGTCGAGATCAGCAGCGGGAACCAGCAGAGCTTCAATGCGAACAGAAACTGTCCGACGAACTCGCTGCCGTAGGGGTACGGCGGACGGACCGCCGAGACGAGCGTCTTGCCCGTCAGGATCATCATGTTGCCGACCTCTTCAAGCACGTTCTTGGTGGGCAGGAACGCTCGGTCAGCGACTGATCTGATCAACCTCTCTCTTCCTCCCGGGGGCTTGGAGCTCTTAAGAGCGAAGCTAGGCGCGGTAAGCCTACGCCAGGTGAAACTCAAAAACCAAGTGTGAACCGTCAACACGCGGCGAACCGACGTTTGTATGCGCAGTTTGTTGGTATGTTGCGCCCGCGTTGAGCGCGTGTAGAACGAGGAGCTGCCAGGTCGTCGCCGGCGTCGTCGTGATGCTGGCGTTGGCCGCCTGCGGCTCGGGCGCACGTCAGGACGCTAACGAACCGAGCGGCTACTTCAGGGTGGCCGTCACCCGCGCGACCTTCCCCCCCGTGCAGAAGCTCGCGTCCCACACCCGGCTGGTGCTCGTCGTGCGCAACATCGGCAGGCGGCCGGTCCCGAACCTGGCGATCACGATCTGCAACGTGAGCTGTTCGTTTGCGGCGCCGCGAGGTCAGGGCAGCAGCGCGGCCGCGTTCTCGCACAACATCGGTCAGCCGTACGTCGCCAACCCGTCACGCCCGATCTGGATCGTGGACCGCCCGCCGGGACCGTGCACCTACAGCTGCCAGAACGGCGGCCAGGGTGCCTACGTGACCGCCTACTCGAACACCTGGGCGCTGGGTCACAAGCTCGCGCCAGGCGCTTCGGCGAGGTTCGTCTGGGGCGTGACCGCGGTATGGGCCGGCCGCCACACGGTCGCCTGGCAGGTCGCTGCCGGGCTCAACGGGAAGGCCAAGGCTGTGCTGGCGGACGGGACCAGGCCGCGCGGGACGTTCACCGTGTTCGTGAGCTCTCGCCCGCAGCAGTCCTACGTCAACAATCAGGGCAAGGTCGTCGTCGTCCCGCCGGGCAAGAAGGGGTAAGCGCGAGCCGGCGCGGCGGTCAGGCGTCGCTCGACGGCGCCCAAATGTTGAGGCTGCCGTCGACCGCGTAGCGATCAATCTGCTCCAGCTCGCCGGCGTCGAGCGACAGGCGCCGCAGCGCGGCGACGTTCTGCTCGAGCTGCTCGACGCTTGAGGCACCGATCAGCGCCGACGTGATGCGCTTGTCACGCAGGACCCAGGCCAGCGCCAGCTGCGCGAGCGACTGGCCGCGACCACGTGCGATCTCGTTCAGCGCCCGCACCCGGTCGACGTTGTCGTCCGTCACCAGATCCTCGGAGAAGGAGTTGCCGCGGCGAACCCGTGAGTCGTCCGGGATCCCGTTCAGGTACTTGTCGGTCAGCAGCCCTTGCGCGAGCGGGGAGAACGCGATGCAGCCGACTCCCTCACGGCCCAACACGTCGAGCAGGCTGTCCTCGATCCAGCGGTTGAACATCGAGTACGAGGGCTGGTGGATCAGCAGCGGCGTGCCGAGCTCCCGCAGGATCGCGATCGCCTCCTCGGTCCGCTGCGGGCTGTAGGACGAGATTCCGACATAGCGTGCCTTGCCCTGGCGGACGGCCGAGGCGAGCGCGCCCATCGTTTCGTCCAGGGGCGTGTCGGGGTCGAAGCGGTGCGAGTAGAAGATGTCGACGTAATCGAGTCGCATCCGGGCCAGGCTCTGATCGAGCGAACCGAGCAGGTACTTACGCGACCCGTGATCCCCATACGGCCCCGGCCACATGTCGTATCCGGCCTTGGTCGAGATCACCACCTCGTCGCGCAGCGGGTGGAAGTCCTCGGCGAAGATCCGCCCGAAGTTGATCTCCGCGCTGCCGTACGGCGGACCGTAGTTGTTGGCGAGGTCGAAGTGCGTGATCCCGAGGTCAAACGCCCGGCGCAGGGTCGCGCGGCTGGTGCCCAGCGGCCGGTCGTCGCCGAAGTTCTGCCACAGGCCGAGCGAGATCGGCGGCAGCATCAGGCCGCTGCGCCCGCAGCGGCGATACTCGAGCCGCTCGTAGCGGTCCGCTGCCGGCAGGTAGGCGGACGCAGGGCCGACCTCGATCTTGGGCGGCATCGCCGCCATTATCCAGGACTTCGCATTTTGCGGTCATCGGCCGCCCCCGCGGAGCGCGGTGGTTGCGACCGTTTGGCCATTGGGATAGTGACCCGCGCGCGACTGTCGCCTACATTTGCGTTCCACGTCTCGAACGAGACGCACATTTACGTGCGCGTCCCCGCCGCCGGGGCGCTGACAGGAAGGAACAACTAGAGCGCATGCCCATTCGACAGCAGAACGTTCTCGCCGCACAGTGGGCTCCCAATGGGGGAGCAATCGGGGCTCCGGACCTCACCGTCCCGGATAACCAGGTCTTCGGAGCAAACGTCTTCAGCTCGGCGGTCCAGCGCCAGCGGCTGCCCAAGGACGTCTTCCAGCGCCTGCAGGTCACGCTCGCCCGCGGCGAGGCACTCGACACCTCGCTCGCCGACGCGGTCGCACTGGCGATGAAGGAGTGGGCGCTCGAGAAGGGCGCCACCCACTACACGCACTGGTTTCAGCCGCTGACCGGATCGACGGCGGAGAAGCACGACAGCTTCTACGCGCCGACCGGCGAGGGCACGGCGCTCGCCGAGTTCACCGGCAAGGAGCTGATCCAGGGTGAGCCGGACGCGTCCTCGTTCCCGACCGGCGGGATCCGGGCGACGTTCGAGGCCCGCGGCTATACCGCGTGGGACCCAACCTCGCCGGCGTTCATCCTCGAGAACCCGAACGGGGCGCTGCTCTGCATCCCGACCGCGTTTGCTTCCTGGACCGGCGAGGCGCTGGACCACAAGATCCCCCTGCTGCGCTCGATGGACGCGCTTTCGAAGTCCGCGATCCGGGCCCTGAAGCTGTTCGGCAACACCCAGGCATCGCGCGTGTTCACGACGGTCGGGCCGGAGCAGGAGTACTTCCTGATCGACGAGCAGTACTACTTCGAGCGTCCGGACCTCATCACTACCGGCCGGACCCTGTTCGGGGCAAAGCCCCCGAAGGGGCACGAGCTCGACGACCACTACTTCGGCTCGATCCCGGAGCGGATCCTGGCCTGCATGCTCGACACCGAGCGTGAGCTGCAGAAGCTTGGCGTCCCGGTCAAGACACGCCACAACGAGGTGGCGCCGAACCAGTACGAGATCGCGCCGATCTTCGAGAACTCGAACGTCGGGGCCGATCACCAGCAGCTGACGATGCAGGTGATGCAGAACGTGGCTCGGCGCTACGGGCTCGTGTGCCTGCTGCACGAGAAGCCGTTCGCGGGCGTCAACGGCTCTGGCAAGCACAACAACTGGTCGATGGGCACCGATCTCGGCGAGAACCTGCTGGAGCCGGGCGATACCCCGCACGAGAACCTCCAGTTCCTGTTCTTCTGCGCGGCCGTCATCCAGGCCGTCAACAAGCATCAGGGGCTGCTGCGGGCGTCGATCGCGTCGCCGGGCCAGGATGTCCGACTCGGCGCCAACGAGGCCCCGCCGGCGATCATCTCGATCTTCCTCGGAGCGGAGCTCGAGAAGGTGTTCGGCGCGATCGAACGTGGCGAGGTGGGCGAGTCGACGCCGGAGTCGTTCCTCGGCCTCGGCACGCCGGTGCTGCCGCCGCTGCCGATGCACGGCGGCGACCGCAACCGCACAAGCCCGTTTGCGTTCACCGGCAACAAGTTCGAGTTCCGGGCGCTGGGCTCGAGCCAGTCGCTGTCGCTTCCGAACACGGTCCTGAACACGATCGTCGCCGAGGCGATCGACTACCTCGCCGAGGAGCTCGAGAACGCGCGCAAGGACGGCACCGAGGTCGAGGCGGCACTGCGGCCGATCCTGCAGCGCAGCTACGCGGCCAACAAGCAGATCATCTTCGGCGGCGACAACTACGCCGAGGAGTGGCATGAGGAGGCGCAGGAGCGCGGACTGCTGAACCTGCGGGCAACGCCGGACGCGCTTCCGTACCTGATCAACGACCAGACGCAGGAGCTGTTCTCGAACTACGGCGTCTTGTCCGAGCGGGAGCTCGAGTCGCGCTACGAGGTGTTCCTCGAGCAGTACGTGACGCGGCTCAACATCGAGGCGGAGACCGCCGCCTCACTCGCCCGGACGATGCTGGTGCCGGCCGCGGCGCGTTACATCGCGCTGCTGGTCAGCGCTCAGCTACCGGAGCTCGCGAGCGAGGTTGAGACGGTGCTTTCGAGGTTGATCGACGCGATCAAGTCGCTGGAATCGGCAAATCTCGCCGAGAACCAGCCGCATGACGACGTGCTCAAGCACGGCGAGTACATGCGCGACGTCACGATCCCGGCGATGGCCGCGGTGCGCGAGTCCGCCGACGAGCTCGAGAAGCTGGTCGCGGACGATCTCTGGCCGCTGCCCAAGTACTCAGAGATCCTGTTCATCAAGTAACGGCTGGCGCGCGGGCCTCGTGGTGAGCGGGGCCCCGCGCCCGCCGGACCAACTCAGGCTGCGAGGGCCGGGCCTAACCGCTGCTCGAGCGCGGCGCGCGGCATCGCGCCAACGATCCGGTCGACCTCTCGGCCGTCACGGATCACGACCAGCAGTGGGATCGACTGGGCGCCGAACTGCGCCGCCAGCCCCGGGTTGGCGTCGACGTCGACCTTGACGACCTTCAGATGTCCGGCGCGCTTGAGCGCGAGCTCCTCGAGCACCGGCGAGATCATCCGGCACGGCCCGCACCACGCGGCCCAGAAGTCGACCACGACCGGCACCGACGCGGTCGTCTCGTCGGCAAACGACTGTGCGCCCGCGTCGATAACCCAGGGCAGCGTCGACTTACAGCTAGGACAGCGCGGGACGCCATGCGCGATCGCGCCGACGCGGTTACGCGTTCCGCAGCTCGGGCAGGCGATGATTGCCATACGACCAGCTTAGGACGCTGTCACTTCTCTCGGGCGGCCTCGTGCACGACGAACACCGGAACCTCGGCGTGCTTGAGCACGCTCTTGGAGGCGCTGCCCTCGATCCGCGCCCGTAGACCGCCGAGGCCACGGGAGCCCATCACGATCGTCGCCACATTCCGCTCCCGCGCGACCTCTAGGATCGTCCGGGCGACGTCGCCTGCGTCGGCGGCCGCAAGCGGCTCGGCGTCGAGGCCGAGTGACCGCGCGAGCTCGGCGCCCTCGGCCGACACCTCCTCGGCCTGATTGCGCAACCGCTCGTCGACCTGAACCACGGTGGCGGGGTCGATCGTCGGAGCCATCGACAGCTCTGGGGTCGTGGCGACGGTCGCATAGGCGAGCGCCGCCTCCCAGACCGTGAGCACGAGCGCGTGGCGCGGCTTCAGCAGGTGGGCAGCGTCTGCTACCGCCTGGCGGGCGGCGGCGGAACCGTCGTAGGCGATCAGCAGCGGTCCATCGGGCGCAGTCATAGGCGCCAGAGTATTCCAGTCACGCGCCGATCCGTGAGGCAATCGACGCTGGCTGGAGCTTTCATGAGCTATTATGAGGTTTGCGCGGGGGCGCGCGAAAGCTCGAAAGAGCCCGGGATGCATAAAGGAGTATGCAAATGGGGCAAAGCAGTCGACCTCTGTCGATGCAGCTGCGGGGGACGGGGCATCATCTGACCGCGGCCGCCAAACGGCTGGGCACGGTCACCGGACTGGGTGTGATTCCGCTTCTGTCGGTGCCGGTGCTGACGTTCTTTTTGCTGCGCAAGCACCAGTTCGCGTTCGATTTCAGCGGCTGGTACTGGCTCGCCGGACACCGCCTGCTGGCCGGTGTGAGCCCGTACGTCCAGCCGTATCCGCACGCGCTCTATTACCCGGCCCCGGGATTGGTCCTGTTCGCACCCTTCTCGCTCTTGGCACGGCCGGTCGGCGATGTGATCTTCACCGTCCTGGCGATCGCGTCAGTCCCCGCTGCGTTGCGCGTGCTGGGGATCCGCGACTGGCGTCTGTACGGGCTGGTGATGCTGCTCGAACCGGTCGTGATCGGCTGGGAGACGGCCAACATCACGCTTCCGCTGTGCCTCGGCGTGGCAGTCATCTGGCGCTATCGCGACCACCGAGTAATTCCGGGAGCGACTCTTGGGCTACTGATCGCGATCAAGCTGTTCTTCTGGCCACTCGGCTTCTGGCTGATCGCGACCCGACGTTACGCGGCCGCCGGCTGGACAGCCGCGTTCGCATTTGTCTTCAGCGCTGCCGCGTGGGCCGTCGTCGGCTTCTCGCAGGTGCCCGAATACCTCAACGCGCTCCACTCTTTCGCGGTGCACGCCGAGCGTGCCCATTACGGCATCGTGTCCCTGCTGCTGAGTGCCGGTGCTGCTCCGGGACTCGCGTACCTGGTCATGGTCGTGATCGGACTGGCGGCCGCCGGAGCTTGCGTCTACTACGGGATCCACAGGCGCGATCGCCAGGCCTTCACGTGGAGCGTCGTCGCAGCGCTCGCGCTGTCACCGGTCGTCGAGACGCACTACCTCGCGATCCTGCTCGTCCCGATGCTGCTCGCCTGGCCAACCTTCCGGCCGGTCTGGCTGGTGCCGCTGCTGCTGTGGTTGATACCTGCATTGAACCCGACGCTCTGGGAGTGCTGTGTGTTCTCCGTGGTCACCTGCTACATGGTCGGGATCAGTCTCGCTGGTCGCGGATCCGGGTCGGGTCTCGATGCGCCAAACGCGGTGACTGATCGAGCGATCGCCGTCCCAGCGTAGGGCCGCGCGGCGGTCACCGCGGTCGCAGCACAAGTTGCGATCGCAACCGGGATTTTCGGTACGGTGACTCCCCGTATGTCGGAAGGCCGCGTGGAGTGCGGTTCTCCACGGAAGGAGTACCGCGGGCGCCGGCGTCTGATGTCGGTGCTGGTGCTGGTGGCGCTCGCCGCCGCACTGACGCCTGCCGCGCAGGGCGCCTCGGGGGGTGGGGCGCTGGCGGGTACGAGCGGGCAGGGATCGCTGGGTGGCCACAAGCCACCGCGGGGCAACCCACTCGTGCGTCGCGGGATGTGGATCTGGGAGTTGCCTCAGGTCAACGGCGGCAACGTCGCTTCGATCATCGCGACCGCACACCAGTACGGGATCGGAACGCTGATGATCAAGAGCAGCGACGGGACCACGTTCTGGTCACAGCAGTTCACACCGCAGCTGGTGTCGGAGCTGCATGCTGGCGGGCTCAAGGTCTGCGCCTGGCAGTACGTGTATGGCAACCATCCGGTGACCGAGGCGTACATGGGCGCCCAGGCCGTCAAGGACGGCGCCGACTGCCTGCTGATCGACGCCGAGGTCGAGTACCAGGGCAAGTACGTCGCCGCCCAGACCTACATCCAGCGGCTGCGCAAGCTGATCGGCGCCCGCTATCCGCTGGCCCTGGCCGGTTTCCCTTACATCGACTTTCACCCCGGTTTCCCGTACTCGGTGTTCCTCGGTCCCGGCGGCGCGCAGTACAACGTGCCGCAGATGTACTGGAAGGACATCGGCGTGAGCGTTGACGACGTGTTCGCCCACACGTACGCCTACAACACGATCTACGGGCGGCCGATCTTCCCGCTCGGTCAGGTCTACGACTCGCCGCCGCTGCGTCAGATAATCCGCTTCCGCGAGCTGGCACGCGTGTACGGGGCCAGCGGCATCAGCTGGTGGGACTGGCAGGAGGCGTCGGCCGCGGACTGGGGGGCGCTGTCGCGCCCGGCCGGAGCGCTGGCCGGCTACCAGCCCAACGACCCGATGGCGGCGATCGGCGAGGGCGCCCAGGGCGACCTCGTCGTCTGGGCCCAGGAGCACCTCGTGTCGGCCGGCCAGCAGATCCCGATCGACGGCAACTTCGACGCGACGACGCTCGGCGCAGTCGAGAACTTCCAGCTCGCCCACGGCCTGGCCGTCGATGGGATCATCGGCCCCGAGACGTGGGCGGCGCTGCTGCGCTACCGGCCCGCGACCGTCGTCTGGGGCGCGCCGGGCACGCCACGGAGGCCGGCGCTGGCACGGACCGCGCTGGCCCGCCGCGGGGTTGTCTACGAGCCGGTCCCGAAGTCAGCCAGACTGCCCGAGAAGCGCGACGAGCTGGCGGGCGCGGGCGGCGCCGGCGGCCCCTGAGATCTCACAACAGGTCGTTGTCGCGCGCGTAGGCGACCAACTCGGCGCGCGTGCTGCGCTGAGTCTTCTGCTGGATATGGGCACGGTGGGACTCGACCGTGCGCACGCTGAGAAACAGCAGCGAGGCGATCTCGGCGTTCGTGTGGCCCAGCGCGATCAGCCTCAGCACCTCGACCTCGCGTGAACTGAGGTCGTCGGGCGGCCCCGGCACGACCGGGGCCGCGGCGGCAAGTCGCGCGCCGAGCTCGGGATTCAGGTACGTCCTCCCGTTGGCTGCCAGCCGCACTGCCTGGATCAACTCCGCCTCGGCGGCCTCCTTGAGCACGAAGCCGGTCGCTCCGGCGCGGAGCGCCTCGCGCGCCAGCTCCGGGTCGCTCTGCATCGTCAGCACGACGATGTTGGTCTGCGGGGCGGTGGCGCGGATCCTCGGGATCGATGGGATGCTCGAGCCGCCGCGCATGTTGACGTCCAACACGAGGACGCGGGGCCGGT
Organism: Solirubrobacteraceae bacterium; assembly: GCA_052147875.1. Lineage (GTDB taxonomy): Bacteria > Actinomycetota > Thermoleophilia > Solirubrobacterales > Solirubrobacteraceae > Palsa-465. The sequence goes on from JBKQJQ010000074.1 coordinate 17,390, forward strand.
AGGCGGCGACGCGACGCTCGGTCAGGTCGACGTCGCCGGCCTCGGAGACGACCTCGAAGTCCTCCTCGGCGTCGAGCAGCATCCTCAGACCGGCGCGCACGACCTCGTGGTCGTCGGCGATCACGATCGTGATCGCCGGCCCGCCCTCGTCGCCGTCGTCGCCGTCTTCGTTCATGACCTGAATTCCAGCACCGCGCCTGTCGTCGTTCACGGTCAGGATTCCAGCACGGCGCCCGGCTTGATTCTCGTCGGAGCGTCCTCGTCGAGCTCGACCGAGCCGCGCACGATGACGCCGGCGCCGAACGTGACGTCGCCGTTGACGACCAGCCGACGAGCGTCGCGCAGCGACGGCGGGCCGTCGGGAAAGCGCCGCTCGAACTGGTCGATCAGCTTGTAGAAGCGCTTGTCGAGCTCGACGAACGGGAGATCGTCCGCACGCTCGGGGACAGGATCGATGTCGGACTCGGGGCTCAGCCGGTAGACGTCCGAGCGGAGCACGAGCAGGTCGTCGGTCGTCTTGACCGGCACGAACCGCTGGCGCGGCACGAGCAGCAGGCTGGCTCCGGTAAAGCTCTCGATCGCGGCGCCCATCGCACTCTCGAGCTGGATCACCGGGGTCGAATCCGAATCACGCGGGTCGACCGTCTTGCGGTTGACGATCAATGGCAGCTCGAGCACGCCCTGCGAGCGCTCGAGCGTCTCGGCGAGCGCCCGCAGGTCGATCCACAGGTTGTTCGTGTTGTAGTAGCGCCAGTAGCGGAAGTCGCGGAACGAGTCCTCGTCCTCGGACGGCGTCTGCGCTATCTCCCTCAGGACCAGCTGGCCGTCGGCTCGGCGGCGCGCGATGTGCCCGCCCTTACGGTCGGCCGCGGTGCCGTGCACCACCTCCATCAAGAACGGGATCTGGTTGCAGTCGATATGGGCCGCGATCCGCGGATCGAGCTTCGCCCCGAGGTTGTCGGAGTTCGAGATCATCGCGTGGCGGAAGCCCCGCTCGAGCAGCGCGTCGAGCATTCCCGAGCGGCGCAGCGCCCCGTACACGTCGCCGTGGCCGGGCGGGCACCACTCGAGCGCCGGCGCTGCCGGCCAGCTGACCGGCGTCAGGTCCGCGGCGTCGAGCTTCGGGATCATGCTCTGTTCGAAGTCGGGCGCGAGGCCGTCGTGACTGAGCTCGGTGAAACCGGCAAGCGCACGCGCGGTCGCGTCGCGAGTCGCGTCGCTGTTCATCAGCAGGAGCGGGAGGCGGACGCGGAACCGGCGTCGCAGCGCGAGCGTCTGGCCGACAATGATCTCGAGGAACGACCGCCCCTCTCGCGCCTCGACCAGCGACTTCGGCTCCTGCAGGCCCATCGTCGTCGCCAGGCCGCCGTTCAGCTTGATCACGATCACGTGCGCCAGCGCATCGGACGCATCGACGTCAGGCAGGTCGTCGAGCGCGGGAACCTCCCCAGCGGGCTCGAGCTCGGCGGTCGGCAGCATCGCCTCGGCGCCCGACTCGAGGCGCCGGTAGGCGCTCTCGAAGGCGCGGATCGCCTCCTCGTGCGCGCCCGCGTCGCGCATCTTGGCAGTCGCGGCTCTGATCCCCTCGTCGCTCATACCTGACGCATTGTGACCGCAGCCGGGATCAGATTGCACGCCGAGGACCGGGCCCGGACCGGCGAGGCGCGGGCCGGCCTCGGCGAACGTCAGGCGGCGGCGGCCGGCGTGCGCCAGTCAAGCGTGGTCACGGCGGCGCCGCTGATGACCACGTCGCGTTGGCGGATCGCGCCGTGCGTGAGCAGCGAATAGCGGCCCGCCCGCAGGCCGCCAAACACCGCCGCGTACATCGTCTGGCCCGGCATCGGGCGCTCGAGGATGTGCTGGTGCTCGCGCTTGCCCGCCTCCTCGCCGGAGCGGCAGATCTCGATCTGGAGATCGTGCTGATCCGCGTCGGCGTGGACGATCAGCGCTCCGACGTCGCCTCCGATGTCGAGCACAACGTGCTCGGGATGGGGGCGCGCGACCGGCTCCGCGGTGTGATCGCCCCGCGGCTGGGTGATCGGCGTCACGGACGTCTGGGCGTTATCGAGCATCTTCGAATCGCCTCCTCAGCTGCTCGGCACGTCGTACCCGCTGTAGGGCACGCCGAGGTAGGGGAAGTCGGGCAGGTAGTTGTCGAACGTCAGGCCGTCGGTGACCGCCTCGGCGGCGCCGTCGAACGTGAACGATGGGTCGACCAGCGGAATCGTGCGACCGGCGATCGCCCGCAGCTCGATCGTGAACACGTCGTCGAACACGCGGCGCCCGTTCGGATACCCGGCGAGGTCTCCACCCAGCACGCCCAGTACGTTGGGGTTGGTCGTGTTGGGAGAGATCGACGTGTTCAGCCGCAGCATGTCGGCCTGCGTGGTGCCCGTGAACGTCGTGTAGGTCGACGACACAACACCCGCGGGGATGCCGGTCAGCAGGATCGCGAGCAGATCGGCACGCGGTTTGGTGTACGCCGCGAGGTTCGGGAACACCCCGGGATAGAGCACGTTCAAGAGCCCCGCGAGCTCAGGATGCGCCACCCCATTCGCGTAGCTCGAGTCGCCGTCCGGGGTGCTCGCGTTCCACTCGTCCTTGCGCCCGAGCGGCACGAGGACCTCATTGAACAGCGGGTTGCCGAGTCTCGAGACCTGGACCCACGGCCCCGTCTCGAGCGGCGGCGTGTTGCGCATCTCGATCTTGCGCCGGCTCGCGGTCGCCCAGACCCCGATCGTCGAACCGCGGCCGAGCAGGTCTGCGACCGGGACCTTGAGCGCGATCGAGTGGACATTCACCAGTGCGGTCGCGTTGACGCCGTCGCGCTGCGGCAGGCTGCCGAACGCGTGCAGCTGCTCAAACGGCCGCAGGTCCCCGAGATCGAACACGGCCCCGAGGTCGACGTAGAAGCCCTCCGCCCGCTGACCCGCGAACACCGTCCGACCACCCGGCAGGCTGTGGACCGCCGCCTCGGCCAGCGACGCGTAGTCCGGGGTCGAGAGCGGGCCGATGTTGCACGGCGGGCACGCGAGATCGGCCCCGAGCACCGTCGAGTCCCAGCGCGTACGACGGGTCACGCTGTAGAACTGGCGCTTGTTGAAGCTCGGATCGTCGAGCGCGCCGATCGGGCCGGTGTTGTAGAGGAACGTGTTCGGGTCGAGGATCTGCGTCTCGAACCTGAACTCGTACGTGATGTCGGGCTGCGCGTCGCCGCGGTTGGAGATGTGCAGCGCGTACAGGACGTCGTCTCCGAACTCATAGAAGTTCGGCCCCGCCGCCGGCCCTTCGAGCGGGATGTAATTGCAGATCATCGTCACCGTGCCCGGGTCGTCCGGGCTGATGAACGCGTACAGGTCAGTGCTGTCGGCCACCGGGTCCTGGCTGGTCCCGGGAGCTTCGCGGTGCGACGACATTTATTTGGCCCCCTTGAGCGTCGTGTCGGCGGCGTCGAGCAGACGCGTGGTCAAAGCCGGGTCGTGGTACGTGCGCTCGACCTCACCGGCGATCACCGTGACCTGTGATCGCGCCGCGTCGTGGACGTAGGCGATGACCGGGTCCGGCGGTACCGGGGAGTCGGGCGCCGGCACCTCGACCCCGCGCCCGGGCAGCCGGGCGGCGGCGAACGCCGGTGAGACGGTCGTCACGGCGATCATCGTCGTGGCGGCACCGGCCGAGCCGGCGAGCAGAGAGCGGCGGGTGACACCCGTGGGCTTGCGCCCCGGGTGATCGGTGCGTTCGGTCACCGTGGACCTCCTACCTCGATTGCGTCAGATCCCTGACGCTGTGGACGTCTCCAGTACGCGCGCGCGCGCGGCTTGGATCAGTCCTGGCCGTAATAGGCCCGCGGACCGTGCTTGCGCTCGAAGTGCTTGGCTCGGACGAACGAGTCAAGCGGGCCGGCCTCGGCGTCGAGCGCGACCGTCAGCAGCGCCAGCTTGGCAACCTCCTCGAGCGTCACCGCCACCTCGACCGCCGCGGCCGGGTCGCGTCCCCAGCAGAACGGGGCGTGGCCGCGGACGAGCGCACACGGGAGCTCGTGCTCGCGCCCCACGAGCGCCTCGAGTAGCGCCGTACCGGTCGCGCCCTCGTAGTCTTCGCGCACCTCGTCAGCCGTCAGCGCGCGCGTCAGCGGGATCGGATCCGCGCACAGGTCGGCGTGCGTCGTCCCCAGCACCGGGATCTCGCGTTCGGCCTGCGCCCAGGCGGTCGCCCATGTCGAGTGGGTGTGCACGACGCCGCCGATCTGGGGCAGCGAGCGATACAGCGCCAGGTGCGTGGGCGTGTCAGTCGAGGGACGCAGATCGCCCTCGACGACCTCGCCGCCCGCGATCTCGACCAGCACGATGTCGGCGGCGGTCATCCGCCCGTAGTCGACCCCACTCGCCTTGATCGCGATCACGCCCTCGGTGCGGTCGACCCCACTCACGTTACCCCACGTCAGCTTCACCAGGCGGTGCTCGACGAGCGCAAGGTTCGCGGCCAGGACGCGCTCGCGAAGCTGATCGAGCACGCGCTAGATCTCCTCGTAGTCGAGCTCGAGCAGCTCCGCGAACCGCCGCCAGCGCCCGGCGTGTTCGCCGAGGTTGGTGACGAAGTGGTGCGGCCCCCCGTACTCGAGCCACTGGTCCATGAAGTCCTCCATCCCCTGCTCAGGGCGGAAGTGGAAGTAGTGCATCTCGACGTGCGGCAGCTCCGGCGTGTCCAGCACCTCGCCGTGGCCGACGAGCAGCCGGTAGTAGTCGCCCTCGATCGGGATCAGCGCCGCGGTCGTCGCCGGCCCGGGCACCGCGGAGAAGACCGGAGTCGGCGGGTTATCGAGAGCGCCGATCCCGAGCGGCCGGTCGATCAGACGGACGGGCCTGTCGCTGCGCGCGAGGCGCCAGTTCCCCTCCCCCATGTGGCTGATCAGCACCGAGTCGAGCTCCCAGTCCATCGCATACATTTCGCTGAAGTGAGCTTCGCCGATCAGCGTCTGCGCTGCGCACATCAGCGTCGCGGTGTTCGTGTCGCCCTCGGCCGCGTATGCGTACCCGTCGGCCATCAGGTCAGAGGCGGCGAGCAGCGGCAGCTGCTCGAAGCGGCCGTCGCCGCCGATCGAGTCGAAGTGGAAGGAGAAGCCGGCGTAGCCGCCATCTTCCAGCATCGCGCGCAAC
>JBKQJQ010000075.1:0-10311 GCA_052147875.1 Solirubrobacteraceae bacterium
GCGACACCATGATTGCAATCGCGCCCGAGCGGCTCGAGCGCGGGCGGCTCGTCTACGAGCGGATCAGACCGGAGCACACGACCGAGCTCGAGGCGCTGCTGCTCGACCCCCGGGTCTACGCGATGCTGCATCCGCGCGATAAGCCACCGACGGCGTCCGACGTCCGGGCCCATGTCGCGGCGAAGCACGCGCACTGGGAGCGATACGGCTTCGGTCTCTGGCTGATGCGCGACCGGACCACCGGAGAGCTGGCCGGCCGGGGCGGCCTGCAGCACACGGACGCGCTCGAGGGTGAGCCCGTCGAGGTCGCGTGGGCCGTGATGCCGGCCCGCTGGGGTGAGGGCCTCGCTACCGAGCTCGCGTTCACCGCGGTCGACGTCGGCTTCGAGGCGCTCGGGCTCGAACGCCTGATCGCGTTCACGCTCCCGCACAACATCGCCTCGCGTCGAGTGATGGAAAAGGCCGGCTTCACCTTCGAGCGCGAGATCGTGCACGCCACCCTCCCGCACGTCCTCTACTCGCGGGACCTGGGCGCCTGAGCGTCCTGTGGGGACGCTCAAACGCCCAGGTTCGCCGCCGGGGCCGGTGCTAGGCTCCGCACCAACCAGATAAGGCCCCTTTAACCCGGTCCTGTGAGGCCAGGAAGGAGCATGTTGGAAGCCGCCACCACGGTCGTACTTGACCGCGAAGACATGCGTCGCACGCTCGTGCGGATCGCTCACGAGATCGTCGAGAAGAACTCGAACGGAGCGATCGCGATCGTCGGGATCCACCGTCGCGGCGCTTACCTCGCTAAGCGGCTCCAGGCGCTGACGAGTGAGCTGCTCGAGCCGCAGGTTCCGCTCGGCAGCGTCGACATCGCGTTCTACCGTGACGACCTCAACTTCCGTCCCAGCGCGCCGATCGTGCACGCGACCGAGCTCGATTTCCCCGTCGACGGCCGCACGATCGTGATCGTCGACGACGTGCTCTACACCGGCCGTACCGCCCGCGCCGCGATCGACGAGATCTTCGACTTCGGGCGGCCGGCGCGTGTGCAGCTCGCCGTGCTCGTCGACCGGGGCCACCGGGAGCTCCCGATCCGGCCCGACTACGTGGGCAAGAACATCCCGACCTCTCAGCAGCAGCGCGTCAACGTCCGCGTCGAGGAGCTCGACGGCGTTGACGAGGTGACGATCGGGCCCGCCAGCGAAACGAGGATCAGAGCTGCATGAACGACAACGAGCCCACAGCCGCATGAACGAGCATCAGCGTCCCCGCCACCTGATCTCGATCGACGACCTCAACCGGACGATGATCGAGCGAATCCTCGACCGGGCCGAGTCGTTCGCCGAGGTTTCGGGCCGCGAGATCAAGAAGGTGCCGGCGCTCCGCGGCCGGACCGTCGTGAACCTGTTCTACGAGGCGAGCACCCGCACAAGCTCGAGCTTCGAGCTCGCCGCCAAGCGCCTCAGCGCCGACGTCGTCAGCGTCCGGTCAGCCGGCTCGAGCGTCGACAAGGGTGAGTCGCTCAAGGACACCGTTCAGACGCTGTCGGCCTACGACCCGGCGGCGATTGTGATCCGCTCGCCCCACGCCGGTGCCGCGCAGCTCGTTGCCGGCTGGACGCCGGCGGCTGTGATCAATGCCGGCGACGGCAAGCACGAGCACCCGACCCAGGCGCTGCTCGACGTGTTCACGCTCCGTCGCCGGCTCGAGTCGCTCGACGACCTCAATATCTGGATCGTCGGCGACGTCCTGCATTCGCGCGTCGCGCGCTCGGACATCCTGGCCTTCACGCGGATGGGCGCCAAGGTGACCGTCTGCGGACCACCGACGCTGATCCCTCGCGAGATCGAGGCGCTCGGATGCGAGTCGACGGCCACGCTGGACCGCGTCAAGGAGGCCGATGTGGTGTACGTGCTGCGGATGCAACACGAACGGATGAATGAGTCGTTCGTACCGTCGCTGCGCGAGTACGCCACGCGGTACCAGATCAACGAGCGGCGGCTGCGACCCGGCCAGCTGGTCATGCACCCCGGGCCGGTCAACCGCGGGGTCGAGATGTCGGCGGCGACGATCGACTCGCCCCAGGCGCTGATCGGCGACCAGGTCAAGGCGGGCGTGGCGGTCCGAATGGCGGTGCTCTACGAGCTGCTGGCTGGCTCTCCGATCCTGGCGGCGGTGGCGTGATGAGCGAGCCACGACTGAGCGAGTACCTGAGCCCGACGGCGGTGGCGTGATGAGCGAGCCACGACTGTTCAAGCGCGATGCTCCGCCCGCCGACCTCCTGATCCGGAGCGCCCATATCCTCGATCCCCGCACCGGGATCGACGAGCCCCACGACGTGCTGGTGCGTGACGGCGTGATCGCAGAGCTCGGTGCGCCCGACACGCTGTCGGCAGAGCGGACGACGATCCAGGCGAGCGGCAAGCACCTGTTCCCGGGCTTCGTCGACCCGCATGTGCACCTGCGCACTCCCGGCCAGGAGTACAAGGAGGACCTCGACACCGGCACCTCGGCCGCCGCCGCGGGCGGCTTCTGCGCAGTGATCGCGATGCCGAACACGGTCCCGACCGTCGATACCGCTGCGGTGCTGGGCTCGCTGATCCGGCGTGCACAGATCGAGGCGCGGGTCCCGGTCGGCTTCCTGGCCTCGATCACGCGCGGCCTGGACGGCGAGGAGCTGACCGAGATGGCGGAGCTCCACGACGCCGGGGCACTCGGCTTCACCGACGACGGCAAGCCGGTCGTGTCGGCCGGGATGCTGCGCAAGGCGCTCCAATACCAGCGGCTGTCCGGGGGAGTGATCGCGCTGCACGAGGAGGACCCGGCGCTGTCGGGCGACGGCGTGATGCACGAGGGAGCGGTCTCCGTTCGGCTCGGCCTGGCCGGGATCCCATCGCTGAGCGAGTCGACGATGATCGCCCGCGACGCCTCCCTGGCTCGCTACGAAGATGCGCGGATGCACTTCCAGCACCTGTCTTGTGTCGAGTCGGTCGAGGCGCTTGCACACGCCAAGGCGGCCGGCGCGCGGGTCAGCGGCGAGGTCACGCCCCACCACCTGACGCTGACCGACGACGTCGTGCGGACGCTCGACAGCCGCTTCAAGATGAATCCCCCGCTGCGCACAGAACAAGACCGCCGCGCCCTGATCGAAGCGCTCAAAGCGGGCACGATCGACTGCATCGCGACCGACCACGCGCCGCACGCGCTGCACGAGAAGGAGGTCCCGTTCGAGCAGGCGCCGATGGGCACCACCGGCCTCGAGACTGCGTTCGCGGCGCTGTTTACCGAGCTGGTGCTGCCCGGAGAGCTCGAGCTCGAGACGATCGTCGAGCGGATGAGCGACGGCGCCGCGCTGTACGACCTGCCGACGCCGCGGATCGCGGTCGGCGAGCCCGCCAACCTCTGCATCGTCGATCTCGATGCGAGCTGGGACGTCGGCGCGCGCGGCTATGCGAGCCGCTCGACCAACTGCTGCTTCTACGGGCGCCGACTCCGCGGGCGCGTTGAGCTGACAGTCGCGGCGGGCGCGGTTGCCTTCCAGGCCCCGATGCTCGCCGACACCAAGACACTGAGCAGCCGATGACCCAGGCGACAGCCTACGTGCTGCTCGAGGATGGCGCGCGCTTTGACGGGCTCGCGTGCGGCGCCGACCAGCACGCGGTTGGCGAGATCGTGTTCACGACCGCGATGTCGGGCTATCAGGAGGCGATGACGGACCCGAGCTACGCGGGGCAGCTGATCGCGTTCACCTACCCGCAGATCGGCAACTACGGCGTCAGCGCCGCGGCGATGGAGTCAGACGGTGTCCACGCACGCGCGGCGATCATGCGCGCAGCGGTCGACCACGAGGACACCCCCAGGGCCGAGGCGGGCTGGCTGACATGGCTGACCGACTGCGGGATCCCCGCGATCACGGACCTCGACACGCGCGCGTTGGTCCGCCATATCCGTGACCAGGGCGCGATGCGTGGTGGCGTCTTCCCGGCCCGCGTGAGCGAGCAGCGGGCAGGCGAGCTGATCGATGCCGAGCCGCAGATGGCCGGGCGCGACCTGGCCCGCGAGGTCACGCCCGCGCAACCCTTGAGCCTGGCGGGCGAGGGACCACGGATCGCGATGATCGACACGGGCGTCAAGCTCTCGATCGTCCGCAACCTCCAGGCCCGCGGCGCCGAGCTGACGCTCCACCCGTGCACCGTCGGCTCCGACGAGCTGCTGAGAGCACAACCGGACGCGATCTTCCTGGCCAACGGCCCCGGCGACCCGGGCGCGCTCGACTACATCGTCGCGACCGTCTCCAAGCTGGTCGGAAAGCTGCCCGTCTACGGGATCTGTCTCGGCCACCAGCTGCTGTGCCGAGCGGTCGGCCTCGAGACCTACAAGCTGCCGTTCGGACATCACGGCGCCAACCACCCGGTCAAGGACCTGACGACCGGCCGGACCGAGATCACGAGCCAGAACCACGGCTTTGCAGTGCTGGGCCCGGACGGCGCCAAAACGATCGACGACGACGAGCCGGTCCGCTGGGAGACGGACTTCGGCGCCGCCGAGCTCAGCCACATCAACCTTTACGACCGCACGGTCGAGGGTCTGCGGCTGCTCGACGTCCGGGGCGCAACGGTCCAGTACCACCCAGAAGCCGGTCCCGGGCCGCACGACGCCCTATACCTGTTCGACCGCTTCGTCGAGGAGATCCGTGCCGCGGCGTGACGACATCCACAAGATCCTGCTGCTCGGGTCGGGCCCGATCGTGATCGGCCAGGCGGCCGAGTTCGACTACTCCGGCACCCAGGCATGCCGCGTGCTGGTACAGGAGGGCTACGAGGTCGTGCTCGTCAACTCCAACCCGGCGACGATCATGACCGACCCGGAGGTCGCGACGACGACCTACATCGAGCCGCTGCTGCCAGGTCCGGTCGCCCAGGTGATCGAACGCGAGCGGCCCGACGCGCTGCTGCCGACGCTCGGCGGCCAAACCGCCTTAAATCTGTCAAAGGCGCTGCCCGAAGACGGGACGCTGGAGAAGTTCGGGGTCGAGCTGATCGGCGCCAACTACGACGCGATCGACCGCGCCGAGGACCGCGAGCGGTTCCGTGACACGATGACCGCCGCTGGACTGAGGGTGCCGCGCAGTGCGATCGCGCACACGATCGCCGAGGCGCAGGCAGCGCTGCCCGACATCGGGCTGCCGTTCATCGTCCGGCCGGCGTTCACGCTCGGGGGCTCCGGCGGCGGCGTCGTCCGCCATCCGTCAGAGCTCGAGCGCGTCGTCGGGCGGGGGCTGGCGGCCTCGCCGATCGGCCAGGTGCTGATGGAGGAGTCGGTGCTCGGGTGGGGCGAGTTCGAGCTCGAGGTGATGCGCGACGCCTCCGACAACGTCGTGATCGTGTGCTCGATCGAGAACCTCGATCCGATGGGCGTCCACACCGGCGACAGCGTCTGCGTCGCCCCGCAGCAGACGCTGACCGACAAGCAGTACCAGGCGCTGCGCGACCAGGCGATTGCGGTGATCCGCGCGGTCGGAGTCGAGACCGGCGGCTCCAACGTCCAGTTCGCGGTCAATCGCGCGACCGACGAGATCGTCGTGATCGAGATGAACCCGCGCGTATCGCGTTCGAGCGCGCTGGCGAGCAAGGCGACCGGGTTCCCGATCGCCAAGATCGCCGCCCGCCTGGCGGTCGGGTACACGCTGCAGGAGATCCCGAATGACATCACCAGGGCGACGCCGGCCAGCTTTGAGCCCGCGATCGACTACTGCGTCGTCAAGTGGCCGCGGTTCGCGTTCGAGAAGTTCCCCGGCGCCGAGCCAGGACTGACCACTCACATGAAGTCGGTCGGCGAGGCGATGGCGCTTGGCCGGACGTTCAAGCAGGCATTCGCCAAGGCACTGCGCTCGCGCGAGCTCGACCAGCGAACCGAGGCGCCCGCCGACGACCAGGCGCTGCTCGAGCTCGTCCAGATCCCCGGAGCCGAGCGCTTCGACTTCCTGCTCGAGGCTTTGGGCCGCGGCGCCCCGCTCGACGAACTGCATCGGCGCACGAGCATCGACCCGTGGTTTCTGCGCGAGCTGAGCGAGTATGTCGCTGATCCCGAGGCGCCATTCGCCGGCGAGCGGACCTTCAAGGCCGTCGACACCTGCGCGGCCGAGTTCGCCGCCCAGACGCCCTACTTTTACTCGGGCTGGGAGCGCTGCACCGAGCTGGACGACACCCGCGCCGCCCAATCAGGCGAGGCTGGAGGCCGAGCGGGCGGCAGGCGGGTGGGGCCAAACCACGAGGCGAGCCCCGGTGAGCGGCCCGGGATCGTGATCCTCGGTTCGGGCCCCAACCGGATCGGACAGGGGATCGAGTTCGACTACTGCTGCGTCCACGCCGCCCAGACGGTGCGCGAGCTGGGGCGCGACGCGATCATGATCAACTGCAATCCGGAGACGGTCTCGACCGACTACGACACATCCGACCGGCTGTACTTCGAGCCGCTGACGCTCGAGGACGTAATCGCGGTCTGCGAGTTGGAAACACCAGAAGGCGTGGTCGTCCAGTTCGGCGGCCAGACGCCGCTGAAGCTCGCCGCCGGCCTCGCAGCGGCCGGGATTCCGATCCTCGGCACCGGGATCGAGGCGATCGACCTCGCCGAGGACCGGGCACGGTTCGGCGCCCTGCTCGACCGCCTGGGATACAGAGCGCCGCCGTATGCGACCGCCACCAGCGCCGAGCAGGCGCTCGAGCGCGCGCCCGAGGTCGGCTTCCCGCTGCTAGTGCGTCCCAGCTACGTGCTCGGCGGCCGCGCGATGGAGATCGTCTACAGCGTTGACGGGCTGCGCGACTACCTCACGCGGGTCGGGGCCCAGGCGGGCGCGACGATCTACCTCGACCGCTTCCTCGAGGACTCGATCGAGGTCGACGTAGACGCGCTCTGCGACCCCGATGGCAACGTCTGGATCGCGGGCATCATGCAGCACGTCGAGGAGGCCGGCATCCATTCGGGCGACTCTGCCTGCGTGCTGCCCCCGCACGCGCTCGGCGAAGAGATGCTGCGCCAGATCCGCGAGCAGACGACCGGCGTGGCGCGCGGGCTGGGTGTCGTCGGACTGCTCAACGTCCAGTTCGCGATTCACGGCGACGACGGGCTGCACGTGATCGAGGCCAACCCGCGCGCGTCGAGGACGGTTCCATTCGTCTCGAAGGCGATCGGGCTGCCGCTCGCGAAGCTCGCCTGCCGGATCATGCTCGGTGAGCGGATCGGCGAGCTTGGCCTCCCCGAAGAGCTGAGCTTCAGCCACGTGTGCGTGAAGGAGGCCGTGCTGCCGTTCAACCGCTTCGCCGGCGCCGACTCGCTGCTCGGCCCCGAGATGCGCTCGACCGGTGAGGTGATGGGGATCGCGCGCGACTTCCCGACCGCGTTTGCCAAGGCTCAGGCTGCCGCCGGCGCCACGCTTCCCTCGCACGGGACCGTGTTCATCACCGTGGCCGACGGCGACAAGCCCGCGGCGACCGGAATCGCGACCCAGCTGCACGACCTGGGGTTCGAGATCATCGCGACCCGGGGCACGGCGCAATCGATCCGCAAGATGGGCGTCCCGGTCGAGCAGATCAACAAGATCGGGGAGGGCTCGCCGCACGTGGTCGACTGGATCGAGCGTGGCGCGGTCGACCTCGTGATCAACACGCCGGTCGGAACCGGCGCTCGGACCGACGGCTACGAGATTCGCTCGGCCGCCGTCGCGCGGGGAATCCCCTGCGTGACGACGATGACCGGCGGGATGGCGGCCGCGCGGGCGATCGCGGCGGCCCGCCGCGGTGAGCCCGAGGTGATCTCGCTCCAGGAGCTCCACCGCGACGGGCGGGTCAGCTCCGCATCGAGATGAGCGGCACCGCCGCGCAGCGCATCACGGCCCCGTTCGGCGCCCGGATCGCGACTGTCACCGCGCGCGCCGAGCACGGCGCCTACGTGGTCCTCGCCTGCGTCGATCCGGTAGGTCCGCGGCCCCAGGCCGGCCAGTTCTACATGCTGATGGCCGCCGACCGGTGGGGGGGCGGCGCCGGCGAGCGGCCGTTCCTGCCGCGGGCGTTCAGCGTCCTGCGCGCGCCGGCGGACACTGACAGCCTCCAGTTCCTCGTCGAGGACGTCGGGCCGGGCACCAATCGGCTGTGCGAGCTCGGCCCCGGGGACGGCCTGTCGCTCGTCGGACCGCTCGGCAACGGCTTTGCCCGCCCCCGTGATGGACGGCGCGCCCTGCTGGTGGGCGGGGGCGTCGGCATCGCGCCGCTGGCGATCTGGCAGGACCAGCTCGGCGCTGCTGCCACGGTCCTGCTCGGGTTCCGCGACACGCCGCACGCCAAGGGCGCGGAGCTGCTGCACCACGTCCAGATCGCAACCGACGATGGCAGTGCCGGGCATCACGGCCTGGTCACGGATCTGCTCGACGACGAGCTCGATTCCAACTCCTACGCAGAGGTGTACGCGTGCGGGCCGCCGCCGATGCTTGAAGCGGTGCGCTTACTGTGCGCGGTGCGCGAGATCCCGAGCCAGCTTGCGCTTGAGTCGGGGATGGCATGCGGGTTCGGGGCCTGCTTTGGGTGTGTGGTGCAGACGCGCGGGGGCTACGTTCGACTGTGCCTCGAAGGGCCCGTGCTCGACGCCTCCCAGCTGGGGCCCGAAGCGCTGGCGGCGCGGGGGATGGGCCATTGACGCCGCTTTTGGCCGGGGGCATCGGCCAGTGACCGAGCTGTGCGAAATCGAGCTCACAAGCCCGATCATCAACGCGTCGGGGACGTTTGACGCGATCGCCGCACAGCGGGCGTTCGGCGACGAGCTGCTGGAGCGCTTCCCGTTCTCGGCGTTCGTATCGAAGACCGTCACGCTTGCGCCGCGCCAGGGCAATCCGCCGCCACGGCTGTGGGAGCTGCCGGCCGGGATGATCAACTCGATCGGCCTCCCAAACAAGGGCCTCGAGGGTTACCTGGCCGAAGACCTGCCGCGACTCGCCGAGCTGCCCGTGCCGCTGATCGTCAACGTGATGGGCTTCAGCCGCGACGAGGTCGCGACTCTCGTGCGCGCGTTCGCACAGCGCCACGAGGTGGCCGCATTGGAGCTCAACGTATCGTGCCCGAACGTCGAGACGGGGCTCGTGATGGGCGCCGACCCCGACGAGGTGTCGCTGTTGCTTGAGGCGATCAGGCCACTGACCGACAAGCCGCTGATCGTCAAGTTGACCCCGAACGCGACCGACGTCGCGGGCGTGGCACAGGCCGCAGAGCGTGCCGGGGCGAGCGCGTTGTCGCTTATCAACACGGTCCGCGGGATGGCGCTCGCCCCGGGCAGCCGACAGCCATGGTTGGGCGGCGGCACCGGTGGAGTATCCGGCCCGGCGGTCAAAGCCATGGCGCTGGCGCAGGTCCACGCCGTCCGGCAGGCTGTCGAGATCCCAATCGTCGGGATGGGAGGCGTCCAGTCGGGCGCCGACGCGCTCGACCTGCTGCGCGCAGGCGCCACGGCGGTCGCGGTCGGCACCGAGAGCTTCCGAGACCCGCTCGCGGCGAGTCGCATAAGATCCGAACTGGACGCTCTCGGCGCCGACGCGGGGTTTGCTGGGCGCACTTGACGCGTTACCTGGGCAGGATGGGTTCGCAGCTATGCAGCGGCCGGGACAACCGACAAAAGCCCCTGCAAACGCTGCGGATTCCCGAAACTAGGCTCGACAATGCTCAAGCTCAGGTTGAGGTCGAGCCAAATTTCGGCGTCTTGACCTTGATCGCCGAACCGCAAGATGTATAGTCGCCGCCCATGCCGCCGGTCACTGAATCGTTCTCAAAGCCACTCGCAGCACCCGAGCGATCGCTCGTTCAACGTATGGAAGCGCTTCAGCGCGCGAACCACATCCGCAGCCGGCGCGCGCAGCTGAAGCGCGACCTCAAGGCGGGACGCCAGCCGATCCATGAGCTCCTGCTCCATCCGCCGGATTACCTGCAGACGGCCAAGGTCTTCGACCTGCTGCTGGCCGTTCCGAAGTACGGCCGGGTGAAGGTCAGCAAGATCCTCTCCCAGTGCCGCATCTCCCCGAGCAAGACGCTCGGTGGGCTGTCCGAGCGCCAGCGGGCAGAGCTCGTGACGTTGATGCGGCGCCGCTGAGCGCGGCGCATCAGGCCGCCGTGGCCCGGGTGTTTGTGATCACCGGTCCCTCGGGGGTCGGCAAGGGCACCCTGATCCGCGGGCTGCTCGAGCGCATGCCTGAGCTACAGCTGTCCGTTTCGGCGACGACCCGCGCGCCTCGGCCGGGTGAGGAGAACGGCACCCACTACCACTTCATGGACCGTGAAGAGTTCG
>JBKQJQ010000076.1:0-8120 GCA_052147875.1 Solirubrobacteraceae bacterium
GCATTCGAGCCGGCCGACCACGTGCGGGTCAAACGAGCGGTATGGCTCGCTCGCGGTTTTGCGCAGCCTGATCGCGGTCGCCCCCATCTGCTTTCCCCTCTAGCGTTGGGCTGAAAATACCGGATCAGTCCAGCAGGCGCTCGAGCTCGCGCTCGAGGCCGCCGATCCCGACCTCGCGGGTCTCGAGTGGCAGACCGAGCCACTCCGCAGCGCGCTCGGCGCAAGCCCGCGTGGCCGGCGTCCGGCGCTGCGCGAGCCACATCACTCGCGTGTAATTGCGGAAGTAGTCGTCGCGCAGTTCCGGGTGGCGGTCCAGCCCGAGTTCGCGCCAGACCGTGTGCTCGAAGGTTCGCGCCAGGAAGTCGGTCAGGAAGTACGTGCCCGGCTGCTCGGCCAGCGCGTCGGCTACCTCCTGCCGCGCGAACACGTCGTAGCAGTGGTCGCCCGCCAGCCGCGGGAGACCTAGCTGGTCCAGGGCCCCGGCGGTACCGCAGTCGGCGTACGCGAGTGCGACGACGTCGTGCTGGGCGCGCAGCCGCGCCACGGTGGGCGCGATCCGCTCGGGCTGGTTATGCAGCAGCGCATCGACCGGCACGACCTCGATCTTCCAGCCGCGCCGGCGCGCGATCGCGCGCACGTCGAACGCGAGCGCCCCACACGAGATCACCGCGGCGCTCGCGCTCGGTCTCCGCTCGCCCTCGGGCTTGCTCCCCGCTCGGCATCCAGCCTCGCTTAAACGGGCAGCGCCCGAGTCATCCGGCGGGCTCGCCGATTTGGAGACCGCGCGAGTCATCCGGCTCCCGGGAACGCGAGCTGGTCGATGAACAGATCGTTGAAGTCCGCGCGGCCGGACAGCTCGATGTACTCGACCTCGCGGAGGATCGATTCGGCCTCGGCGCGCTCGCGCAGCGACAGGGCGGCGATCTTCGCGCCCTCGCCGGCCACATTGCCGGCTGACACGATGCGCGGCAGCGCGAGCTTCGGCACCAGGCCGATCCGGACGGCGCTCAGCGGCGTCAGGTAGGCGCCGAAGCTGCCGGCCAACAGCACCTGGGTGATCTCGTCGGCCTCGACTCCGAGCTCGGCGAGCAGGATATTCCAGCCGGTCGCGATCGACGCCTTCGCGAACTGGAGCTCGCGCACATCACGCTGGGACAGGAACACCGCTGCCGCCGGGTCGTCGCCGCGCCACTGCAGGACGAACACCCGCTCCTCGCCGATCTTCGTCAACCGCCCCGCCAAACCGGGGAGCCGCACCGCCGCTTCTTCATCCGCAATGAAGCGTCCCGAGTGGTCCAGGAGCCCGCAGTGGACCAGTTCCGCGACCGCGTCGACGAGTCCCGAGCCGCACATCCCGACCGCTTCGACGTCGCCGATCACCTCGAGCGTGAGCGAGTCGCCGTCGATCTTCATGCCCTCGATCGCGCCCTCGGCGGCCCGCATCCCGCAGCGGATCTGGGCGGCCTCGAACGCGGGCCCGGCGGGCGCCGCGGTCGCGAGCACGCGATCGACCGATCCGAGCGCGATCTCTGAGTTGGTGCCGACGTCGATGAACAGCCGCAGGCGCCGGTCTCGCGTCAGCCCGGTCGCCAGCATCCCGGCGACGATGTCGCCGCCGACATACGCGCCGAGCGAGGGAAACACGAACGCCGGCGCTCGGGGGTGGATTTCGACGCCGAACTCATGCGCGTGGACCGGCGGGAACTCGTGCGTGGCGACGACGAACGGCGCCATCGAGAGCGGCTCGGGATCGATTCCGAGCGCGAGTTGCATCATCGTCACGTTGCCGCAGACGGTGATCTCGTAGACCTCGAGCGGATCGACCCCGGCCTCGGTCAGGACCTCATCGGTCAGCGTCGCGAGCGTCTCGTGCGCGCGGTCGCGCAGCGCACCCAGCGCGAGCTCGTCCATCATCGTCGCCGAGATCCGCGTGATCACGTCGGCGCCGTATGGCTGCTGGCGGTTGAGCATTGAGCGGACCGCGACCGGCTGGCCACTATCGAGGTCGAGCAGCGTCGCGACCACGGTCGTCGTGCCGAGGTCGAACGCGATCGCGAACCGGCGCGCCGTCGTGTCGCCCGGCTCGAGCTCGATCAGCTCCTGGTCGCAGACGACCGCGGTGACGTCGAAGTACGACTTGCGCAGCGTGCCGCCGAGCGTGCGCAGCAGCTCGAGCGATGTGTAGGGCTCGAGGTCGTCAAGCCCGTCGAGCACGCGCTGGAGGTCCGGCCGCTGATCCTCGAGCGTCGGCTCGGACAGGACCAGATGGCGCTTCTGCACCGATGGGCGCAGGATCACGTGGCGGCCGACGCCCGCCAGCGCGGCCTTCGGCCGGGTCTGGAGCGGTGGCACCTCGATCACGAGGTCGCTGCGAGCGCCGGCACGGCATGCCAGCCGCCAGCCCTCGCGGAGCTCGTCGGTGGTGAACGCCCGCGGATCGACGGTACCGACCGGCACCTCGCCCGACACGATCCGGACCTTGCACTTCTTGCAGGTCCCGTGGCCGCCGCAGGTCGAATCGATCGCGATCCCGTTCCAGCTGGCGGCGTCGAAGATCGGCGTCCCGCTCGGGACACGAACCTCGTTGCCGTCGGGCAGGAACCGGAGCCTGACGCGCTGCGCGCCGTCGTCGGGGGCGGCCAGCTCCTCGCGCTCGGGCGTGCGTCGTCTGGGCACCGCCGAGCTCATACGGCCTGCGAGGCCTCCTGCTGCGCGGCTGCGGCCTGGCGCGCGCGGTGAGCGGCGATCCAGTTGGCGCCCCAGGCATCGTGACCCAGCAGCAGATCGGACGCCCGCACCGCTTCGACGCACACCTCGGCGGTCGACATGATCGCGCTCGTCAGACCGGCGGCCATTGCCATCGGCAAAAAGCCGGCGTTCAGCACGTGGCGCTGAGGGAGACCGAACGACACGTTCGACGCCCCGAGGCACATGTTGACCCCGAGCTCGTCGCGGATCAGCGAGATCGTCCTCAGCGTGGTAGTCACCGCCTCGGTGTCGGCGCCGACGGTCATTGCCAGCGGGTCGATGAGCACGTCGGTTGTCGCGATTCCGTGGTCGTTGGCGGCCGCGACGATCTTGCGCGCGCACGCGAGCCGCTTCTGCGGCGTCTCCGGGATCCCGGTCTCGTCGTTCGCGAGCCCGATCACGGCCGCGTCGTGCTTTGCGACCAGCGGCAGGATCTCCTCGAGGCGCTCGTCCTCGGCTGTCACCGAGTTGACCAGCGCCCGCCCTTCGTACACGGACAGCCCTGCCTCGAGCGCCTCGATGACGCTCGAGTCGATGCAGATCGGCACGTCGACCGCCGCCTGGACAGTCTGCAGCATCGACTTCAGCAGCTCTGACTCGTCGACGAGCGGAATTCCGGCGTTGACGTCAAGCATGTTCGCGCCGGCCTGCACCTGGGCGAGCGCGTCGACCGTAACTGAACGCATTTCGCCCCCCCGAAGTTCCTCGGCGAACTTCTTGCGGCCCGTCGGGTTGATCCGCTCGCCGATGATGCAGAACGGCTGCTGGGCGCCGATCGTCACGCTAGTGGAGCGCGACCTGAGCACTGTGTCCATTGGCTTCCCTTTCGATGCGAGTTGGAATTCCGAGCCGCCTGCACAGCTTCGCGATGCCGGCGTCCTTGCGAAACGAGATGAAGTGCAGTCCGGCGACG
The DNA here is from genome assembly GCA_052147875.1 of Solirubrobacteraceae bacterium. GTDB lineage: Bacteria > Actinomycetota > Thermoleophilia > Solirubrobacterales > Solirubrobacteraceae > Palsa-465. The sequence goes on from JBKQJQ010000076.1 coordinate 3,662, forward strand.
CCCGGCTGGGCGAGCGCGTGTGAGGCGAGCTCGTAGGCGATCTCGAAACACTCGTGCTCAGCGTCGGTGGCTCGCTGGACGCGAGCGAGCGTCTCCGGCGGGACGTCGATGCCCGGCACGCTTGAGGCGACGAACCGCATCCCGCCGACCGTGCGCAGGATGCAGATCGACGGGATGATCGCGGTCCGCTCCGTGAGTCCGGTCGCGTGCGCCTCGCGCATGAAGTTCTCGAGCTGCGCGGTCCGGTAGCAGAGCTGCAGCTGCAGGAAGCCGACTCCGGCCAGCGCCTTCTTGGCGGCGCGCCTGACGCGATAGTCAAGCGGCGGCGCGCCGGGGTTCTCGACGGCGCCGATGAAGAAATGCGGGGCGGGGGAGATCGGGCGGCCCGACAGATAGTGGCCGCGAGCCAAGGACCGCGCGATCGAGACCAGCTGCACGCTGTCGACGTCGAACACCCGCCTGGCCTCGGGCTCGTCGCCGGCGGTCACGTCGTCGCCGGTCAGGCACGAGATGTTCTCGACCCCGTGCATCGACGCGCCGACCAGGTCGGCCTCGAGCGCGAGCCGGTTGCGGTCGCGGCAGACGAGCTGCATGATCGGCTCGACGCCGGCCTCGCGGAGCGCGATCGCGACCGCGAGCGGCGAGCAGTGGGCGTGGGCGGACGGGTTGTCGGTCGCGTTGAACGCGTCGACGTACGGCTCCATCGGTTCGAGCTGGCGGCGGATCTCCTCCTTGCCGCCGCCGTCGATCACCGGCAGCTCCGCCGTTACGACGAGCTCCCGCGCGGCCAGCTTGCGCTCAAGGAGCGACATCGGGATCTGCCGCCCAGCCGGCCGGCACCTGCTTGTCCCGGCCGCTGATCAGGTTCAGCCAGGACGACGTGCCCTTCAGCGTGTTGTCGACCGGCGGTCGCAGATCGTCGACGTGGCCGCGCCATAGCGGCAGCCGCTCGGATCGCTCCACGGCCTTCAGCCAGACGCAGCGCATCTCCGGCTTTACCTCGCAGTTCCCGTTCGCGCGCACACCGCCGCAGGGGCCGTTGCGCAGCGTCTTCGGGCACGTCATCGGGCATGTGAGGCCGGTCGAGTGCAGCACGCACTGGCCGCACATCTGACATCCCCAGATCGGCTTCTTGACCGCGTGCTCGACGCGTGCGACGAGGCTCATGCCGGTACCTGCTCTCGGCGGCGCTGGATTAGCTCCTTGGCCAGCTTGACCGCGGACGATGCGTCCGCCGAATACCCGTCGGCGCCGACCGCGTCGGCGTACTCCTGCGTCACCGGCGCGCCGCCCACCATCACGATCACGTCATCGCGGATCCCGGCCTTCTCGAGCGCGTTGATGTTGGCCTTGAACATCGGCATCGTCGTCGTCAGGAACGCGGAGAAGCCGACGATGTCGGGGTTGTGCTCGTTGATCTGCTCGACGAACCGCTCCGGCGGGACGTTGACGCCGAGGTCGATGACCGTGAAGCCCGCGCCCTCCAGCATGATGTTGCAGAGGTTCTTGCCGATGTCGTGCACGTCGCCCTTGACGGTGCCCATCAGGAAGGTGCCGACGGCGGCGATCCCGGTTTCGGCCAGCAGCGGGCGCAGGATGTCGAGCGCGCCCTGCATCGCGCGGGCGGCGATCAGCATCTCGGGCACGAAGTAGTCGCCGCGCTCGAAGCGGGCGCCGACCTCCTCAAGCGACGGAATCAGCGCGTCGTAGAGCATCCGCTCTGGCTCGAGGCCGTCGTCGAGTCCTTGCCGGACGCCGTCTGAAACCGCCGGCGCGTTGCCGACCAGCGTCTCGTCGTAGAGCAGTTGCAGGATCTCCTCGTGCGTCATGCGGCGTGTTCTCCTTGGTCGTCGTTGCCGAGGCGGCGGCTCAGCGCGTCCGCCTCGGCGATCAGGACCGGTTTGAGCTCGGCGATCCGAGCGGGGGTCATGCGGATTGTGGGACCGGTGATGCTGAGCGCGGCGATCACCTCGCCCGCCGCGCCGCGAACCGGCGCCGCGATCGCCGCCAGCCCTGGCTCCAGCTCATCGATCGCGGTCGCGAACTGCTCGCGCCGGACGACCTCGAGCTCGGCTCGCAGGCGAGTCGGGTCGGTGATCGTGTTCGGCGTCAGCTGCTGGAGCGCGCGGGCGGACATCGTCGCGCGGCCGAACGCCATGAACAGCTTGCCGACCGCCGTGCAGTGGTAGTCGACCGACTGCCCGAGCCACTGACCGGCGCCGAGGAAGTGCTGGCTCTCGACCTGGGCGACGTGCTCGACGCCGTCGCGCGCCGGCACCGCGAGGTTGATCGTCTCGCCGCTCGCCTGCCCGAGCGCGTCGAGCGACTGGCGCGCGAGCTCGACGACGCTGCGCTCGAGCATGCTGCGCTCGGCGACCCGCAGGATCGCCGGACCGGGCCGCAGCCGGCCGCGCTCGCCGTCCTGCTCGACCAGCCCGCGTCGCTCGAGCGCGCTGACCAGACGCGAGGCGGTGCTCTTCGGGATCCCGCTCGCCGACGCGAGCTCCGACAGCGCGACTGGCTGGGCTGATTCGAGCACGCGGACGAGCAGCTCGGCGCCGCGGTCGATCGCGGTCGTTCCCGGTGCAGCTTTCGGAGAAATTTGGAACTGTTGTTCCATGTTGCTTATATTACGGACCCACACCGCTGCGTCAAGCCACGATCATCGGAGGCCGCTTTGTTCAAGAACGAGATGCCGCGCTACGAGATCCTCAGCGAGGACGCGATCGCGACGCTCGACCGGGGCTGGCGACGGATCGTGTCCGAGCTCGGGATCGAGTTCCTGCTGCCAGAGGCGGTCGAGCTGCTTCGGGGCGCCGGACAGGTCGTCGAGGACTCCAACCGGGTCCGCTTCGACCCCGAGTTCATCCTCGAGCAGGTCGCCAAGGCGCCGCGGGAGTTCGAGCTGCAGGCGCGCAATCCCGCCAACAGCGCCCATATCGGCGGCGACAACATGGTGTTCGCGCCGGTCTACGGGTGTCCGTTCATCCGCGAGGGCGACGTCCGCCGCGACGCGAAGATGGCCGACTTCGAGAACCTGGTTCGGCTTGCGCAGGCGTTCCCGGAGCTGGATTCTCCGGGCGGCACGATCTGCGAGCCCGAGGATCGGCCGCTGGACTCGCGCCACCTCGACATGGTGTTCGCGCTCCAGACGCTGAGCGACAAGCCGTACATGGGCTCGGTGACCAGCGGTCCGAACGCGGCCGACACGATCCGGATGGGAGAGATCCTGTTCGGTGGCCGCGAGGCGATCGAGCGAGCGCCGGTCTCGATCTCGCTGATCAACGTCAACTCGCCGCTGCGCTACGACGACCGGATGCTGGCCGCGATGTTCGAATACGTGAAGGCAAACCAGGCGGTCGTGATCACCCCGTTCCTACTGATGGGGGCAATGTCGCCGGTCTCGCTGCCGGCGACGCTTGTGCAGCAGATCGCCGAGGCGCTGGCCGGGATCGCGCTCGCGCAGCTGATCCGTCCCGGGGCGCCGGTCGTGTTCGGGTCGTTTCTGTCCAATACGGATATGCAGTCGGGCTCGCCGTCGTTTGGGACGCCGGAGTCCGGGATCGGCGTTCTCTGCACGGGCCAGATCGCGCGTCATTTCGGGCTGCCGTGGCGCGGCGGCGGCGCGCTGAACGCCTCGCAGACCGTCGACGCGCAGGCCGCGTATGAGTCGCTGATGACGTTTTTGCCGACCTTTCTGGCGGGGGCCAACTTCGTCATGCACTCGGCCGGCTGGCTCGAGGGCGGACTCGTTTCGTGCTACGAGAAGTTCATCGTCGACGTCGAGCTGCTGCGCGAGCTGCGCTACGAATTCACGCCGATCGAGATCGACGAGGAGTCGCTGGCGTTCGACGCCCACGTCGAGGTCGGCGCCGGTGGCCACTTCCTCGGCGCCACCCACACCCTCGGGCGCTTCCGAGAGTGCTTCTACCGGCCGCTGCTGTCCTCGACTGAGAACTTCGATCGCTGGACCAAGAAGGGCGGGCGCGACACCACCGCGCGGGCGGCCGAGCTGTGGCGCTCGACGCTCGACGGCTACGAGCAGCCGCCGCTTGAAGACGCGATCCGCGCCGAGCTTGAGGAGTTCGTCGTCCGCCGCCGCACCGAGCTGGGCGACTGAGGCCGGCTCAGACGTCCAGTCGCCGGACGGTGTAACCGGCGGCCTCGAGCGCGGCGATGATCGCCGTGCTGTGATCGGCGCCGCGGGTCTCCAGCGCGATCTCGACGCCGGTCTCCCGGACGTGCAGCGGGACCGCCTCGCGGACGTGGTCGGCGTGGACGACGTTGCCGCCGGCCTTCGCGATCTCCGTCAGGAGCGCCGCCAGGCCCCCGGGGCGGTCCGAAATCGTCGTGAACAGCCGCAGCCTGCGTCCCGCCAGCGTCTCGTTGCGTTGCGCGATTGCCGCCAGCAGCCCGGCGTCGACGTTGCCGCCCGACAGCACGATCACGGTTCGGCCCG
>JBKQJQ010000077.1:0-5191 GCA_052147875.1 Solirubrobacteraceae bacterium
CGATCGGCTCCGGGGCGAAGCTGCTCGGCCCGATCACGATCGGCCACGGCGCCAAGATCGGAGCCAACAGTGTTGTGATCCACGACGTGCCGCCGAACTCGACCGTCGTCGGCAATCCGGGACATCCGGTCCGCGTCGAGGGGCGCAAGCCCGAAGGGCCCGACGCCGACTGGATCCACCTGCCCGACCCGGTCGCCGACGCAATCCGGGAGCTGTCAAGCCGGATCGCAGCGCTCGAGCAGCCGGAGCAGGACGACGACCAGCAGCGCGCCAAGGTGCGTCACCTGCGCGCGCCGGAAGGCGACCAGCAGCCCGACGGACGCGCCAACCCGTCGGTCGGACCCAACCCCGCCGGCGGTTAGCCGGCCGGCACCGCGAGGTGCTCACGCACGGCTTGCACGACCTCGCAGGCCGCACGCTGGTCGAGCAGCGGGCTGATCGGAACCGCTAGGTTCGTCCGCGCGGCGAGCTCGGTTCCGGGTAGCGCAACCGAGGGCGGGAACTCGCGCATCCCGGGCTGCTCATGAGTGGGCACCCGGTAATAAGTACGGGCCCCGATCTGACGCGCGCTGAGCGCGGCAGCAAGCGCGTCGGGATCGTCGGTTCGCACGACGTACAGGTGCCAGGCCGGATCGGCCCCGTCGATCAACTGCGGCAGCGCCACGAGCTCGCCCAGCCCGGCCTGCTCGTAATGGCTGGCGGCTGCCCGGCGTCCATCGGACCACCGATCGAGATGGGGGAGCTGGACCCGCAGGATCGCCGCCTGGAGTGCGTCCAGCCGCGAGTTGTAGCCCACCCGGTCGAACGTGAGCTTGTCGCGCGAGCCGTGGAACCGCAGGCTTCTGACCCGCTCGGCGAGCTCCCGGTCAGAGGTCGTGATCGCGCCGCCGTCGCCGAACGCGCCGAGGTTCTTGGAGGGGAAGAAGCTGAACGTCGCAGCCGTTGCGAGCGCGCCCGGGCGCCCGCGATCGGTGATCGAGCCAAGCGCCTGGGCGGCGTCCTCGAGCACCGGCACCCCGAGCGTCTCGATCTCGGCGACCGGCGCGACGTTGCCGAACAGATGAACCGCGAGCACCGCCTTGGTCTTGGCGGTGAGCGCCGCGGCGACGGTCTCGGGCGTCACGCAGAACGTCTCGGGGTCCACGTCGCAGAACACTGGCCGCGCTCCGGTTGGCGGGATCGCCTCGGCGCTTGCGTAGAACGTGAATGACGGCACGACAACCTCGTCGCCGGGGCCGACGCCCATTGCCCGCAGCGCGATTGTGATCGCGTCGGTGCCGTTGCCGACGCCGATCGCGTCACTGGTGCCGACGTAGGCCGCCAGCTCACGCTCGAACGCCTCGACCTCCGGACCGAGCACGTACTGGCGCGAATCGAGCACGCGGTCGATCGCAGCGCGGATCTCCCCGCGCAGCGGCTCCAGCGGCGAGGCCGTGTCGAACAGCGGGATGGCGATCGTCAGACCTCGTCGTCCGCGTGTGCCCCGAGCGGGGCTGCCGCCCCGTAGCTGGACGCGGGGTCCGCTCCTGACTTGGGGATGTTCCGGGTCGCGCGGACGAGGTACAGCGGGCGCCCCTTGACCTCGTCGTAGATCCGGCCCACGTACTCGCCGATGATCCCGATCGCGATCAGCTCGATCCCGCCGAGCAGCAGCACGACGATCGTCAGGGCGCTGAAGCCGGGGAGATAGGAGCCCAGCAGCCGCAGCACGATGACGACCGGGATCGCGATGAACGCGAGCGTCGAGATCACGAACCCGAGCAGCGTTGCGAGTTGGAGCGGTCGGTGCGAGAACGACGAGATCGCGTCGAGCGAGAACTTCAGCATTCGCGACAGCGTGTACTTGGTCTCGCCGGCGTAGCGGGCGTCGCGCTGATAGGGGACCGCTGCCTGCGTGTAGCCCACCCAGACGGTCATCCCGCGCAGGAACCGGTTGCGCTCGCGCATCGACAGCAGCGCGTCGAGCGGCCGGCGGTCGAGCAACCTGAAATCGCCCGAGTTGTGCTGCAGCTCAACCTGGGCGAGCTTGTCGAACAGGCTGTAGAACCAACGCGCGGTGCTGAGCTTGAAGCGCGACTCGCCGGCGCGGTGCTCGCGGACCGCGTAGACGACATCGCACCCCGCGCGCCAATGATCGAGCATCGTCGTGATCAGCTCAGGCGGGTCCTGGAGATCTGCATCAAGCATCACGACCGCGTCGCCCTTGGCGTGATCGAGGCCGGCCGTGAGCGCCGTTTGGTGGCCGAAGTTGCGCGACAGCTGGACGATGCGGACGCGCGGATCGGTCTCCGCGAGCCGGTCGAGGATCATCGGCGAACCGTCGCTGGAGCCGTCGTCGACCAGCACCAACTCGAACGGGAGCCCCTCGAGCGCCGCCGAGACGCGCGTGTAGAACTCCTCGACCGTCCCCTCCTCGTTGTAGACGGGCGCGACGACGCTGACCAGATCTGGGACTCGTGGACCGGTGGTCGACAGGTCGGGGTTGACGGTCATCGCTCAATCAATCCTACGAGCCGGCACCGGCGATGGCCGTCAGAGGCCGTGCAGAGCGCCGTGGGGAATGTATCCGAGCATCTCGACTCCCTGCACCACGCACGTGAAGATCAGCGCTGTCTTGAACAGTCGACGATCCGTCGCCAGCGCCGCGAACGGCAGCAGCCAAGCCACGTACCAGGGCAACAGCGAGCTGGCCGCGGCGAGCATCGCAGCCGTCGCCCACCCGGCGGCGTTGATCCAGTCCATCTGCCCGCGCCACACCCGACGCACGAGCCAGGCGCAGACGACCACGAACGCGGCTGCCAGCACGTAGCCGACGATGTGACCCACGGTTGCCATGCCCAGCCGGGTCGACAGGAGTCCCGGCAGGCTGTGCCAATCGCCCTCGCTCTGGCTCTGGCGGACGGTCGACAGCATGTTGATGACCCCGGGGCCGAACAGCGCGAGCGTGACCGCGCTGATCAAGGCGAACGCGGTCCCGGCGCCGATCAGCAGATCGCGCCGCCGGCTGCGGCCGCGAGCCGGTCCCTCGGCTGCGATCGCGAACGGCAGCATCAGGCCCCCGGTCAGCTTGATCCCAATCGCCAGCACCGTCAGCGCGCCGCCAAGCCGCTCGCGGTTGAGCAGGATCGCGTACGTCGCACCGGCGATCGCGAGCAGCATCAGCAGGTCGTTGTGACCGCCGCCGACGCCGTACAGAACCAGCAGCGGGTTGAGGCCGACGAGGGCCGCGGCGCGGACCGGGTCGACGCCCCGCAGGCGGGCAGCGTTGTAGACGATCGCGACGATCCCGAGGCTCGCCAGGGCTGCGATCAACTTGTAGGCGGCGACGCTTGACGCCACGGAGAGCGGCGCCAGCACATAGCTGAAGGCGGTGAACACCGGCCCGTAGACGCTCGGGATGTAGGACCACTTGGAGCCGATGTAGGGCAACAGGGGATCGCCCGCCCCGAGCGCGTGCGGGCCGACCACGTACGGGTTGGTACCGAACAGCGCGCCCATCCGCGCGTACTCCTGGTAGCTGAAGATGTCAGTCGAGACCAGCGGCGGCGCCAGCAGCACGACCGCGTGCAGGGCAGCGATCGCCATCAGAACGGTGCGTCCCGAGAGCTCCCCCGCGAGCCAGGCGACCACTACGTAGCAGCCGGTCATCAGCGCAAGCGCCGCGATCGCACCGCCTGAGTGCAGGTTCAGCCCGGCCTTCGCGAATGCGCCGGCCAGCGTCGCCGGCACCGGGCGGATCGTCTGCGGCAGCAGTGTCTCCGTGCTGGCCGACGAGACCGCGATCAGCACCCCGCTGGCGAGCATGCCGACGAGCGCGATCAGCGCGCGGCGGCTGTTCGCAGCCGCTGTGCGGACGTCGAGACTCGGGGCGCCGGCAAGCTCGAGGCCGGCTCTTTGGGTGGGGGCGCCCAACGGGCCGCGAACGCTCATCACTAACAGGATGCCCGGGTGTAGACCAGTAGCCGTTTGGGCAACGTTGAGATCGTGTTAGGAAGCGGACCCGAGCTTATCCGGTCCTGACGCGGGCGTCGATTTCGCGACCGCCGCCATCGCTCCTCGTCTGAGCGTTGGCACCAGCCACATCGCCTCCAGCGCGATCCGCGAGGACATCTTGCTCTTTCCTGCCGTCCGGTCGGCGAACACGATCGGGACCTCTCGGACCGTGAAGCCGGCCAGCAGCGCCCGGTAGGTGACCTCGATCTGAAACACGTACCCCTCGGCGCGGACCGTCGAGAGGTCGATCGCCTCCAGCACCTCGCGACGGATGCACTTGAAACCGCCCGTCAGGTCGCGCACCGAGACGCCGAGGATCAGCCGCGCGTAGATGCCCCCGCCACGGCTGATGAGCCTGCGCGCGAGCCCCCAGTCGCGCACTCCACCGCCGGCGACGTAGCGCGAGCCGAGCACGAGGTCCGCTTCGTCGGCAGCGGCGATCAGCTCCGGCAGGTACCGCGGGTCGTGCGAGAAGTCGGCGTCCATCTCGATCACGAGCTCGGCGCCGGCCGCGAGCGCGCGCGAGAAGCCCGCCAGGTACGCCTGCCCCAGCCCACCCTTTGCCGGCCGATGGAGCACCTCGAGCGCGTCGATCTCGCCGGCCAGCGAATCGGCTAGCAGGCCGGTGCCGTCGGGCGAGTTGTCGTCGACGATCAGGATCCGGTACTGGCCGGGCGCCGCGCGGTCGAGCTCGGCCGTGGCTGCGCGCACGATCCCGTCCACGTTCACGGCCTCGTTGTAGGTAGGGATGATCAGCCAGATCCGCGCCTCCATAGGTCTCGCAGCGTAATGGGCGACGCGGGCGGTAGAGTCGTTGCGCGGCGCGACCGCGCGACCCGCCACCACCGGGGGCGGGGTTGCAGTCATGGACGATCTCGAGACACGAGTAAGCGGCGGCGCGCCGCCACGGGCGCAGACAGAGCGTGCAGCCGCCCCCCGGGCGCTTTCGCCGACGGTCTATCGCCGCCGCCGTCGCGCCGGCGCGTTGGTCGTGATCTCGTTGCAGGCGCTCGTGATCGGGCTGTTCGTCGGCGCGCAGGGTGGCGGGAGCTCGGCACACCACGCCGCGCCGACGGCCCGGCACTTCTCGCGGATCAAGACGCCGGCGGGCGGCGGGCCGGCCTCGGTCGCGGCCGCCGAGCAGCGCGATCAGAACGCGGCGATCGACCGCACGCTCGCCTACACGCCCTACGTCCGG
>JBKQJQ010000078.1:0-3458 GCA_052147875.1 Solirubrobacteraceae bacterium
TAACCGCCGTCACCTGCGCCTTGCGCGCCAGCTGACGCGCCCCAGCCACCGGATGAAAGCAATCCCAGCGCAAGGCGCCGGCACCCGATGGTGCCAGTCCCGGCTGCTGGCCGGGAGCGTCCGCAGGCCGACCACCAGGCGAGATGTCGTCGTGCAGATCTGAGTGACGTGCGGGCTGCAGGTGGGAGAGACTCGTGCCGTGTTAGCCCAATTCTGCGGGCACGCCGCCGCAGGGACAGCACTTTTACACTGGTGCCGTGGCCAATCTCGCGGACGGCGCCCGGGACATGGTGGCTTACGCGGATCGGTGGCTGGCGTTCCGACGCGCGTGGCTGCGCGTACCGGGTGTCCAGGCGGCGGTCTGGGTCGACGGCGATCTCGTGCTGTCCACCGCACATGGCTACGCCGACCTTGCCGCTGATGTCGCTCTCACGCCGGCGCATCTGTTCCGCGTCGCGTCACATTCAAAAACCTTCACAGCGACGGCCATAGTCCAGCTGGCTCAGGCGGGACGGCTGCGGCTCGACGACCGCCTGGACCAGCACCTGCCGTGGACGGCCGAAACCGCCGTTGGTGATCGCACCCTCGTCGACCTGCTCGGACACGGTGGTGGGGTGATTCGGGACGGCTATGACGCCGATCATTGGCAGCTGATGCGCCCCTTCCCCGATGACGGGGGCCTGCGCGCCCTGGCGATGGATGGGCCGACATGCGGCGTTGATGAGCGCTTCAAGTACTCCAACGTCGGCTTCGGGCTCCTGGGCGCCGTCGTTGCGGCTGTCACCGGCCGGTCATACCGTGAATACGTTGCTGAGGCGGTCGTGGCGCCGATTGAGCTGGCCGACACCGCGCCGGACCTAGTGGTCGAGCGACTCGCGGACTACGCGCGCGGCTACACCGCCCGTAGCTACGCTGAGCACCGGATTCCAATCGAGTTGGTCGACACGGGCGCCCTGGACGCCGCCACCGGGTTCACCAGCACGGCTGCCGACCTGGCTCGCTGGGGCGCCAGCCACCTTCCGGGCGACGAGCGGCTGCTCGGCGCGCCGTGGCAACGCCGAACCCTCCGGCCCGGCTTTGATGTCGATGACCACGATCCCGACGCCGGACGGTACGGGTTGGGGTTTGACCTGCGCACGGTCCACGGTCGCCGAACCTTCGGTCACGCCGGTGGCTATCCCGGCCATGCAACCCGCCTCACCGTCCTCCCGGACGACCGGGTTTCCATTGCCGTCTGCGTTAACGCCGTCGATGGGCCAGCCCAGCCGCTCGCCGACGGACTTGTCGCCCTCGCCGTCCTGGCCGCGGCAGAGCCGGACGGTGCGCCGGTCAGCTCCGAGGTCGACCGGTACTGCGGCAGCTACGCGAACCTTTTCGGCGTTACAGACATCGTGCGGTTGGGCCGCCGACTGCTCGTCATCGATCCCAGCACTGACGACCCCGGGACGGAAGTCGTGGCGCTCGAGCGCGACGGCCAGCACATGTTCCGTACCGTGCGCACGCCGGGCTATGGCTCCTACGGCGAACGTGTCCAATTCGACGTCGACGAAGACGGTCGGGTGATCTCGGCGCGCCTGCATGGCGGCATCACATCTTGGCCCGTCAAGCAGATGACGACGTTCGTGACCGGCCGCGACGAGGTTCGCCTCGGCGACCTCGCTCTTGTCACTCCCGGGCGACCCGGCTGAGGGTTTGTTGCAGAGCGTTCCGGGCCGGCGGCCGAACCGGATGTTGCGCATCAGAGTGTCGCTCGGATTGACGAAGGCACCCCGCCTGCCGGGTTAGCGGCCGCGGCGACGGAGCGGCCGCGAGAACTGGATGCGGCCGCCGGCCAGCAAGAGTGCGCGTCGCCGACGTGCTGGCGCGAGCAGTAGGCGCGGCCGCTGGGATCGTCGATCTGCTGTTGATCCTGATCTACGGCATCGGTCGCCTCCAGGAAGGCTCGCTCCCTCTCGTGCAGGTCGGCTCGTCGGCGTGCACTCGAGCGAGAATCGATCAAGAGCTGGTCGGAGGCCCGGCAGCCGGCATCGGATGCTGCCGAGCCACGGCGACCGATCAGTCGAGCCACTCCACGTTGTATCGAGGGCCGGCTTCGATCATTCGCTGGATCAGTTCGGGCGCCACGGGAGGCGGGTCTGTCGTCAGATCCTCCGCTGGAGTGCAGACCTCACGGAACCATCCCTCCATTCCGGACGGCGTGTATACAGCGACCATTCGCGCGGGGACGTCGCCCCCGTTCCGGTACCCGTGCGCGGTGCCTCGTGCAACAAAGATCGATTCGCCGGCACCGACCGTTCGCGTCTCGCCGCCGGCCGTGAAGGCGATCTCGCCTTCATAGACGTAGAACAGCTCATCCTCCGCGAGATGACGATGCGGTGGCGGGCCGCCGCCAACGCCAACCACGCAGTCGAGCGCGAACATCGACCCTCCGGATTCCTCACCGGTGACCAAGAACGTGTACAGGTCTCCGGGCCCCCAGAACGTCCGGCCCGGGCTGCCGGTGACGTGAACCACCACTCCGGACGCTGGCAAGATGCGCCCCCCTTCTAGTTGAGCTTTGTCTGACTGCGATCGCAGCATCGTTCATCGATCGCCGATCTACAAGTCCTCGTCGGCAGCCGGCCGCGTCTCCTGGATGGTGCTGATGAAAGCGGCTGACTCACCGCCAACCGAGACTTCTCCCTACGGCCTCCGGCCGGCCGAAGCGGCACCCGGAATCTGACTGCCCCGGCGGCGACGATCGGAAGCGCTGGTCGGCGCGCGAGACCGGCGTTCGATCGGCGGGGCACTCTGTTCAGCCGTGGGTGACGGTGGTAGCTGCTTGCTTCCGAGATTCGCGCGTCTTGCTGGCTGGTCGGCGTTTGGTGCTCGGCTCGGTGCCGGAGCCCGGCGACGGCCTTATTGCATTCGGTGGCCCCAGGCAGCGATCGTGGCCTGGGACATGAATGCGAGCTGTGGATCGTCACACAGCGAGATCACCGTGTCGACGTCGGCAGCGGTTACGCAGCCGTGGGCGATCAGCTGCTCGCGCAGCTGGCTCAACGTCAGCCGCCAGACGATTCCTCCGGGCTGCCCGCCACGCCAGATCGAGAGGCGCCCTTCAGACTCCACTTGCGCTAGCCCTACGTTTGAGAGAGCACGGTCCAGACCGCGTCCACAGAACGGGTCAAACGCATGCTGTTCGGCGAGGACGGCGTGGTGAGTATCGACCACACGAGCAAACAGCGTCCGGGTCGCGGGATCAAGCCCGGCGTCGGGAGCGATCGTGTGGAAGTCCATTTCCTCGACCAGCAACCGTCCGCCGGGCTTTAGCGCCCCGAACATCCTTCTTAGCCCCTCCTCTGGGTCGGCTAGCCACGCGAGCAGCAGCCGTGCGTGGACAAGGTCGAACTCTCGCTCGGGCAACTCGTCGGCGAGCACATCGTGAACTCGCACCTCGAGGTTCGGCCGCTCCAACT
>JBKQJQ010000079.1:0-5398 GCA_052147875.1 Solirubrobacteraceae bacterium
GCACATGCGGCACGCGCCAACCGGCTGGCCGAGCTTCGGCTCGTAGCAGAAGTACGGGATCTCGACGTCGCCCTGCTTGGCGGCGTCGACCAGCATCGCGCCCTCGACGGCCTGCACTTCCCGGCCATCGATCGTCAGCTGGATCGTCTTGCGCTTGGGGCGTGGCATGCGCGCTGGAAAGCTAGTGACCGGGCGCGGCTCTAGCCGCCCGCTCGACTTCCTGTCTCGCTCAACAGGGCGGCGGCCCCGTCATCCGGCTGTCCCGCGTGCTCGTCGGCCACGCCGAGGGCGACCACGTCGTCGCTCGGAGTGCGGTCGTTGCGCTCGCGCGCAGCTTCGATCTCGGCCTCGAGCTCGTCACGGAACTTGGCGACCATCGAGCCGATCGGCATCGCCATCGCGTCGCCCAGTACGCACAGGCAGTTGCCGATGATCTGCTCCTGAACCGAGGCCATGATGTCGAGGTCCATCGGGGTCGCCTCGCCGGCCTGGATGCGCTGCAGCATTTTGTGGGTCCAGTTGGTGCCCTCGCGGCACGGGACGCACTTGCCGCAGGACTCGTGCGCGTAGAACTTCGCCAGCTTGAGCGCCGTCGCCAGCACGCTGCGCGACTCGTCGGCGACGATGATCGCCCCCGACCCCAGCATCGACCCTGCCTTCGCCATGCTGTCGAAGTCGTAAGGGACGTCGAGGTCATCCTTGGTCAGGACCGGGGAGCTCGAACCGCCGGGGAACCAGAACTTGACGTCGAGGCCGCTCGGTGGGCCGCCCGCGAGGCCGTAGACGATCTCGCGCGACGGGATCCCGAGCTCGATCTCGTAGTTGCCCGGCCGCTTGACGTCGCCCGAGATCGAGACCAACTTGGTGCCGGTCGAGGTCTCGGTGCCGATCTTCGCGTACTCGTCGCCGCCCATGCCGATGATGTGGGGCACGGTCGACAGCGTTTCGACGTTGTTGATCAGCGTCGGTCCGGCGTACAGGCCCTCGATCGCCGGGAACGGGGGCTTCAGCCGCGGGTTGCCGCGTTTGCCCTCGAGCGAGTCCAGCAGCCCGGTCTCCTCGCCGCAGATGTAGGCGCCGGCGCCGCGGTGCAGGACCAGCGACAGGTTCATGCCGCTGTCGAGGATGTTCTCGCCAAGGTAGCCGGCCTGCGCGGCCTCGGCGATGGCCGCCTCGAGGATCTGTGCCTGGAGCTCGTACTCGCCGCGGACGTAGATGAACGCGCGGTCGATCTCACCCGCGTAGGCGGCGATCACGATCCCCTCGACCAGCATGTGTGGGCTCTTCTGCATCAGCTCGCGGTCCTTGAACGTCCCCGGCTCGGACTCGTCGGCATTGCAGACCAGGTATTTGTCCATCTCGCCGTGCGGGAGGAAGGACACCTTCTGGCCCATCCTGAAGCCGGCGCCCCCGCGGCCGCGGATGCCCGATTCGACGAGTTGGGCGAGCACTTCCTCGGGCGTCATTTTCAGCGCTTTGCGCAACGCCTGGTAGCCGCCGCGGCGCTCGTAGACCTCGATCGTGGCCAGGCCGGGCTCGTCGATGCGGTCAAACAAAAGCTTTCTCATTCCGGCTTCTCCGGTCCAGTCTCGAGTGGCGCCGACGGCCCCGGCCGGTCGGTCGACTCGTCGGCGGGCGTCAGCCCGGCGGTGTCGGCGCTGTCCGGATGCTCGGGGACGCTGAACTCTTGAGCACCGGCGGCGACGCCGGGGTCGACGCAGGCGCGGTAGCGGAGCTGCTTGTCGGGCAGCACCGGTCGCCCGGCGCGCAGGTCCTCGACCAGCGTGTCGCAGTCGTCGATCGTCAGCGGCCCGACGTACTCGCCGTTGACCGATGCCATCGGCGCGATGTCGCAGGCGCCGAGGCACTCAAACGAGCTCACGTGGATCCTCTCGTCGCCAGCGGCCGCGCGCACCATCGCGTCGAACAGCTCGTCGGCGCCAAGCAGCGAGCACGAGATGTTCGTGCACACGTAGACATCGTCGTGCTTGGGGCGCGGATAGGTCTCGAGCATGTCGTAGAAGGTCGCCACTGAGGTCAGGTAGGCGGGAGTCAACGCCATCACGGCCGCTACCTGGTCGATCGCCTCCGGCGAGCAGTAGCCGTGCACCGCTTGAGCCGCATGAAGCGCCGGGATCGCGGCCGAGCGGCGGTCCGGGTACCTGGCCATCGCCGCCTCGATCTCGGCGCGCAGGTCGTCTGGCACGGGCGTCGTCGCCGGGTCGGGGATTACCGCCGGGTCCTTGGTCAGGTCGACCGCGTCATCCCAGCCTGGGACGCGCGACCCGTGACCGAAGCGGGGGACCGTCGGGCGGCCGGTGCTCATCGGTCGATGCCGCCGAGGATCGGATCGAGCATCGCCAGCGTCGCGATCAGATCAGCGATGTACGAGTCGCGGACCATCGGCGCGAGCGCCTGCAGATTGACGAAACTCGGGTCGCGCATGTGGACCCGCGCCGGCTTCGCCGATCCGTCGGCGCGGACGAAGCAGCCCAGCTCGCCACGCGGTCCTTCGATCGGGTAGTAGGCCTCGCCGGGCGGGACGCGGAAGCCCTCGGTGACGAGCTTGAAGTGGTGGATCAGTGCCTCCATGCTGGTCGCAAGCTCGTGGCGCGGGGGCAGCGCGATCTTGCGGTCGGGCGTGATGAATGGTCCCTCGGGCAGCCCGTCGAAGGCCTGCTTGATGATCTTCACGGACTCGTAGATCTCCGCGTGCCGGACGCGGAAGCGGTCGTAGTTGTCGCCGACGGTGCCGACCGGGATCTTGAAGTCGAAGTGGTCGTAGCTCGAGTACGGAGCCGCCTTGCGCAGATCCCACGGATTTCCCGCCGCGCGCAGCAGCGGCCCGGTGACGCCGAGCCCGAGCAGCGTCTGCTCGTCGAGCGGACAGGTGCCGTGCAGACGCTCGAACACGATCTGGTTCTTCTCGATCAGGTCCGCGTATTGGTCGGCGCGGCCCGGCATCTCGTCGATGAACTTGCGCACCTTGGCCTCGAACCCGCGCGGGATGTCCTCGATCACGCCGCCAACCTGGAAGTAGCGGGTGTGCATCCGCTGACCAGACGACATCTCGAACAGGTCGAGGATCGTCTCGCGCTCACGGAAGCAGTACCAGAACATCGAGATCGCGCCGAGGTCGAGCATGCTCGTTCCGAGCCACACCAGGTGCGACATGATCCGGTCGAGCTCGAGGTGGATCACGCGCAGGTATTGCGCGCGCGGCGGCACCTCGACGTCGAGCAGCGTTTCGACTGCGCCGCAGAACGCCATCGCGTTGAAGTAATAGGACAGGTAGTCCATCCGCTCGACGACCGGGATCACCTTCCAGTAGGACTTCTGCTCGGCGGTCTTTTCGATCCCCGTGTGGACGTAGCCGATCACCGGCTTGATGTCGCGGACGACCTCGCCTTCGAGCGTCGCGATCAGCCGCAGCACGCCGTGTGTGGCCGGGTGGTGCGGGCCGATGTTGATCGTCAGCAGCTCGTGCGTCTCACCCTGGCCGGCCGGTTCGGCCGCGTAGGTGATCGACTCCTCGCGCTTGCGGTAATCGGACGGCGTTATTGCCATTTGCCGTATGTCTCTTCGTTGTAGGTGAACAGCACCGGCTCGCCGCCGACCGGGAAGTCGCGCCGCTGCGGGAAGCCCTCGTAGTCCTCGGGCATCAGGATCCGGCGCAGGTCCGGGTGGCCGTCGAACACAACCCCGAACATGTCGTAGACCTCGCGCTCGGGGTGCTCGGCGCCCGGGAACATCCGCATGACGGAGTCGATCCGCGGATCGTCGATCGAGACCCGCGCCTTGACGGTGATCCGGTCGACGTTGGTCATGTCGAGCAGCTCGTAGAGCACGCCCAGGCGCGGCTCCTCCGGGTAGTAATCGACGCCGTGAAGGCTGGCGAGGAACGTGTAGCCCTTGGCGTGCAGCGCCGTCAGCACCTGGCCGATCAGCGCCGGATTCGCCAGCAGAACGGCCCGGCCGCGGTGGAATTCGGTGCCGAGGATCGACTCTGCGTTTGCCTCGCGGAGCTCGTGGGCTGTCAGCTCGAGCCCCGTCGCGTCAGGCACCTGCGGTGTCTCCTCCTCCAAACACGTTGATCGCGCCGGTCGAGGCGTCCGTCTCCGGCAGGATCTCCTCGGTGCCGATCGCGTCGTAGCGCTCGCGCCAGCCTTCCGGTTCGTGGCCATGGACCTTGTCGCGCAGCCGCAGGATCCCGTGGGCCAGCGCCTCGGGGCGCGGCGGGCAGCCGGGGACGTGCACATCGATCGGCATGAACTTGTCTGACGGGACCAGCGCGTAGTTGTTGAAGACGCCCATCGAGGAGCAGCAGGCGCCCATCGAGATCGCCCACTTCGGGTCCAGCATCTGGTCGTACAGGCGCCGCACGACCGGCGCCATCTTGGTCGACACCCTGCCCGACAGGATGATCAGATCCGCCTGCCGCGGCGAGGCGCGTAGCGCCTCGAAACCGAACCGCGCGATATCCACGCGCGACGCGACGACGGACATCATCTCGATCGCGCAGCACGCCAGTCCGAAGGTCAGCGGGAAGAACGAGTTGCCGCGCGCCCACGAGACGGCCTTGTCGAGCGTCGTCGTCAGCACGCCATGCTCGACGTAGCGCTCGAGCGCCTCGTCCTCCAGCGCGCCGTTGAGCATGTCGCGCGCGAGCAGCTGCCGCGAGCGGAAGTCAAGCGGCGCCTGAGCGCCGCCGAGCGGCTCGCGCTTTATTTCCATTCCAGCGCTCCGCGCCGCCACACGTACACGAACGCAATCATCAGCAGGCCGACGAATGTGACCGTCTCCCAGAGGGCGAAGGTGCCAAACGCGCGCAGCTGGACCGCGATCGGGTAAAGGAAGATCACCTCGATGTCGAACAGGATGAACAGCAACGCGATCAGATAGAAGCTGATCCCGAACTTGAAGCCGCGCTGGACCTCGGATGGGAGCCCGCACTCGTAGGGTGTGTCCTTGTTGAGCCCCGGGCGCCGGCGCCCGAAGAAGATGTTCATCACGGAGAACAGCGTGCCGACAAGCCCGCCGAGCAGCAGAAACACGATCGCCGGCAAATAGCTACGAAGCACAGCTAAGTCTTATACCACCGGAGGGCTCTGCCTTGTAACAACTTGTTACTTAGTGCTGAATGCGGCTAAGTACTACCCACGAGAAGTACGGTGCAAGCGTGAAGATCGTCCATATAGTCCTCGGCATCGCCTGCATCGTGCTGGTCGGTGCCGCGATGTTGTGGGGCGCGTGGTGCTGGCACCGCCACCGGCAAAGCCGGCTCTTCTGGCGTCTGCTGCGCGCCGGGCAGGTGGCGGTCGTGCTCGAGGTCGCGATCGGCGGTGTGCTCGTGGCGCTCGGCAAGAAGGAATCGAGTCTGCACCTGATCTACGGGCTG
>JBKQJQ010000080.1:0-26210 GCA_052147875.1 Solirubrobacteraceae bacterium
GTCGAGCAGTGCGCGCTGTCCGGCGGAGAACACGGCCCCCTCGAGCACCATGTGGTACAGGCGGACGCCGTTGAGGATCCCGGTACGCCCCGCCGCTAGATCGGCTGCGACCGCCGGCAGACGCACCTCGAACAGCTCAAGCAGCGCGGCCGGGACGTGCTCACGGGCCGCGGCACGCCGTTGCGCTGGGGTGTCTCCAGGCAGCCGGAGGACGTCGGCGGCGACCCGGTCGAAGAACAGCGCGTGGCGGTCCTCGTCCCGGCGCTGCAGGAAGAAGATCCACATCATCATCGTGTCAACGTGCTCGGCGACGTCGGCGAACGGCGCGAGGTGCTCAGCGACGGCGTCCTCGGCCACGCGGAAGCCCGCGAGCAGCGTGGTCAGCCGGCGCCGGCGCTCGGCCGGGAGCTCGGTCCACGCGCGCGCGTCGGCGCCCAGGTCGATCGCCGCCGGCTCCCATTGCAGGCGAGCGACGATCTGGGAGTACGTCGAGAGCCGAGGGAAGATCGACAGCTCGGAGCGATCAGCAGTGGGAATGCTGAGACCGCCTGGCCCCATGTTCGCGTACGCATCCACGAGCTTCTCTTGCGCCATCAGAATAGTTTGGCGGATCGGCCGCGGGGCGAACGCTTCAGACGCGCGCCGGCCGTTTCATCGTGCGATACACAAATTCGTTCGTCTGCGCTGACTCGCGTACGGATGCGATGTGCTCGTGATGCGGTGAGAGATGGCAGACCGGATCGGTGGCCGCCGCATCGCCTGTCAAGCGCAGCGCCTGACAGCGGCAGCCGCCCCAGTCCACCTCCTGGCGACCGAGCGGGCACGATCGGCACGGCTCCTGCATCCAACCGGTACCGCGGAAGCGCGTGAACGCGTCCGACTCGTTCCAGATCCAGTCGAGCGGATGCTCGCGGGCGTTGGCGAACTCGAGCCCCGGGATTGTCGACGCCGCTTGGCAGGGCAGCACGTCGCCGTTGGGAGCGACCACGATCGCGGTCCGGCCCCAGCCGCCCATGCACGGCTTCGGGAGATCCTCGTACACGTCGGGGAGCACCCAGAGAACTTGGACCCTGGGGCCGACCCGCTCGCGGAAGTGCTTCACCGCCTGTTCCCCGCGCCGGAGCTGCTCCCACGTCGGCAGCAGGGCCTCCTGGTTGACGACCGCCCAGCCGTAGTACTGGGTGTTGGCGAGCTCGAGCCGTTGAGCGTTCAGCTCAAGGGTCAGATCGAGCAGCTCCTCAATGTGATCGAGGTTCTGGCGGTGCAGGACACAGTTGATCGTCAGCGGGAAGTCGAGTTCCCTGGCGACGCGCGCGGCCGCGATCTTCTTGACGAACGAACGGTTGCCCGCGATGCGGTCGTTCTCCTCCGGGATGGGGCTCTGGATCGAGATCTGAACGTGGTCGAGCCCTGCTTCCTTCAGCGCCTGGCCGCGCTCGCGTGTGAACAGGGTGCCGGCGGTGATCAGCGACGAGTAGAGCCCCGCGTCGCGCGCGGCCGCGCACAACTCCGCCAGATCGCGGCGCAGCATCGGCTCGCCGCCCGTCAGCGCGAGCTGGAGGACGCCGAGGCCGCGCGCCTCCCGGAACGTGCGGATCCACTCGTCGGTCGCGAGCTCGTGGCGGTACTTACCGGCGCCGATGTCCACCGGGTTGGAGCAGTACGGGCAGCGGAGCGGGCAGCGGTAGGAGAGCTCGGCGATCAGCGTGTAGGGATCAGCTGCCTGCATCGACCAGCAGTCCTCTCTGAGCCATCGCGTCGAGCAAGCCGCGGACGTCCGCAGCCACATCCGATCCGTCGTACCGCGCAGTCAGGACCCCGACGATCTCCTCGAGCGAGTGCTCTCCGTCACACAGCTCGAGCACCTGCGCCGCGCTCGGATTGAGTCTTACCGCGCCCTCGGGGACGAGCAGCAGGTGCTCCTCGCGCACCTCGTCGTAGCGCAGCCGCGCCCCGGTGACGAGGCACGGACGGGTCATGCGATCGGCCCCGGCGGCAGCGAGTCGCCGCGCTCGATCGCGTCGAGCTGCGCCCACAGCATCTCGGTCTTGAAGCGGAGCGCCGCGACGGCCGCTTCCTGCTGCTCGCGCGTCCGGCAGCGCTGCACCGTGAGGTCGAGCGCGTACGCCGCATCGCGAGGCGCCTTCACCAGCCGCGTCCGAAAGTACTCGAGCCCGGCGGGATCGATCCACTGGTAGTGCCGCTCGAGCGCGTCCAGCCGCACCCGGATCGCCGCGGGCCCGAACAGCTCGGTGAGCGACGACGCGACTGCCTCGACCCACGGCTTCCGGCGCGCGAAGTTCACATAGGCGTCGACCGCGTACCGCACCCCGGGGAGGACGCCGCGCTCGGACTCGAGCTCCTCACGGGAGACACCGAGCGCCTCGCCGAGTGCTAGCCACGACTCGATGCCGCCCGCGCCCTCCGTCTTGCCGTCGTGGTCGACGATCCGCTGGATCCACTCGCGGCGGACCGCTATATCGGGACAGTTGGCAAGGATCGCCGCGTCCTTGAGCGGGATGCACTTCTGGTAGTAGAAGCGGTTGGCGACCCAGAGCTGCAGCTCCTCGCGGGTGAGCTCTCCGGCGTCCATCCGTCGATGGAACGGGTGCAGGTTGTGGTAGCGCGTCCCTTGCGCGCGCAACTCGGCGATGAACTCATCGGGCGAAACCGGCTGTCGCTCGCCTGTCGGTCTGGTGGCACTGTCGATCACAGCACGACCTCGAGTCCATCGTAAGCGACTTCGACTCCCGCGCTCAGAACGGCCGCCCGTTCGGCAGAATCTTCGAGCAGGATCGGGTTGGTGTTGTTGATATGGACGAGCACCTTGCGCGGTCGTTGCAGCCGGGCCAGCGCCTCGAGCGTCCCGCCCGGTCCCGACAGCGGGAGATGTCCCATCTGGCGCGCGCTGCGCGCGGAGATACCGAGCAGCGCAAGCTCGTCTTCGCGCCAGAAGGTGCCGTCGACGAGCACGAGATCGCTGGCGGCGAACCGGGCGAACACGCCGTCGTCCAGGTGGGCCAGACCGGGAACGTAGGTGACGACGCCGCCTGTCGCCCGGTCGCGGAAGACCAAGCCGCTGGCCCCGAGCTGCACGCCCGACCCGTCCATGTAGCGCGGGCCGTCACCGCCGACGTCGAACGGCTCGACCGTAAGGCTCGATCCGTCCAGCGGCCACACGCGCTCCGGCTCGAGCGTGTGCCACTCAAGACCGCAATAGCGCTCGAGAATCGAGAGCACCGGGTAGCCCTGTCTGAGCGCACGCTCGACGCCGTCGGCGCCGTACACGCGCACCGGGGTAGTCGACTCGCGTAGGAGCAGCAGCCCGGCTGTGTGGTCGATCTCGGCGTCGGTCAGGAGTACTCCCGCGATCGGCGGTGCACGGACATCATCGACAGCCGGGTCCGTGATCGCTTCGAGCTGCTGACGGGCGTCCGGCGACGCGTTTACGAGAAACGACGGACCGTCGCCCCCGCGGATCGCCAGTGACGACTGCGTGCGGGGTCGCGCCCGTGTGCGCCCGCGGGCGGCCTCACAGGTCGGGCAATGGCAATTCCACTGCGGAAAGCCCCCACCGGCGGCTGAGCCGAGGATCTGAACGCGCACGCGTCGCGAGAAGCGGTGCGCAGCCTCAGGCAGAAGCCGGAGGCCACGCCAGCTTCAGCTTCAACGTCCTACCGGTGGTAGAGGTAGGAAGTGACCTCTGAGCACATCTCGATGAACTCAAACTTTGGCTTGACCCAAGTCATAGGATGCCTCTCCTCTTGGAGTTCAACGGTCCGCCCGCATCGTAGCGCACGAGTGCAAGCAGCAGAAAGCGGGGCCGCCACCACGTGACGGAGCGCGCTCGCGTTACGCTGGGCCGATGACCCGCGGGGATGGCGATCGGCGCGCTGCGACCCCGGCCACGCCCGGACGCGTTATCGATGCTTCCAAGATCGATATCGCCGCGGCGGAGCGAGCCGCGCAAGACCTGCTGCGCGCGATCGGCGCCGATGTAAATTCGCCAGATCTGCTCGAGACGCCACGCCGAGTCGCCGCCTCGTTCGCCGAGCTGGTGACGCCGGCCGAGTTCGGCGCGACTCTGTTCCCGAACCAGGGCTACGACGAGCTCCTGCTGGTCCGCGGCATCCAGTTCCAGACGCTGTGCATGCATCACCTGCTGCCGTTCCATGGTGAGGCACATGTTGCGTACCTGCCGGGAGAGACGATCATCGGGATCTCGAAGCTCGCGCGCGTGGTCGAGGCCTTCGCCCGGGATCTGCAGCTTCAGGAGCGCTTGACCGAGCAGATCGCCGATTGGCTCGAGCGCGAGCTCGCGCCGCGAGGCGTGGGGGTGGTGCTCAGCGCCGAGCACATGTGCATGACGATTCGCGGCGTCCGCAAGCCGGGGGCGCGAACGGTTACGTCGGCGCTGCGGGGCTCGCTACGCGACGACGCGCGCACGCGCCAGGAGTTCCTCAGCCTTGTCGGCTGATGCCGGTCAGCAGTCGCCCCTGATCGAGACGGTGGTGACCACAACCGGGAGCGACGGCGTGATCAACTGCGCGGCGATGGGGGTGCGATGGGGCGAGAAGGAGCTCGTGTTCTGGCCGTTCGACAGCACGCGCACGCTACGGAACCTCCGGCTGCACGGCGAGGCGGTCGTCCATCTCACCGATGATGTGCTCCTGTTCGTAGAGGCAGCCCTGGGCCATCCCCGCCCGGCCATGCGCCCTGCCAGCGCAATCAAGGGCTCAGTGATCCAGGATGCGAACTCCTGGCGGGAGGTGGTGGCGACCGCGATCACGCCGAGCGCGGGTGAGCTGCCGCGGTCCATGGTGCGCGCCCGGGTGGTGGCGTCCGGCACGGGCGCCCGTCAGCCCCTCGGCCTGTGCCGCGCCCGGCACGCCGCCGTCGAAGCGTCGATCCTCGCCTCTCGGCTGAGGTGGCTGGGCACCGAGCACGTGTGGGCCGAGCTTGGCCGCCTCCAGCGGCTGGTGGACAAGACCGCCGGACCCAGCGAGCGGGCGGCCATGGACTACGTGCGACGCTACGTCGCAGAGCGAGCGTGACTGAGTTCGTAGTCAGCGCGCCGGCCCGATTGCACTTCGGAATGCTCGATCCGGCCGGGATTGGCTCGCGGCGTTTCGGTGGATGCGGCGTCGGTGTGGACTCGCCGCGCGTGGTCGTAGGGGTGAGGCCCGGGCCCGGCGAGGAGGTGGTCGCGCGTGGATCGCAGGTCGACCGTGCCGTCGCGTTCGCTCGCCGGGCGCGTATGGCGTTCGGGTTCCCGGGGGGCGTCGAGGTCGACGTGCGCGAGGCGATCCCACCGCACGTAGGGCTCGGGTCGGGCACCAAGCTCGGCCTGGCGATCGCCCGCGGGGTGGCCGAGCTGGCGGGCGTCTCGGCCCGGCCCGACGAGCTTGCGGACGCGAGCGGCCGGGGAGCGCGGTCCAGCATCGGCTGCTGGACGTTCGCGGCGCCGGGCCTCGTGGTCGAGGCCGGCGTGCCCGCCGGAGGCTCGATCAGCCCGCTGGTAGCTCGGCATCTCATGCCGGAGCGGTGGCGCTGCGTGCTCGCCCTTCCGCTCGGCGGGGCGGGACTATCCGGGGACGCGGAGGAGCGGTTCTTCGATCAGCTCCACGCACAGCCGACAATCGAGCCGCGCGTGTCGCGGCTGCTGCTGACCGGACTGCTCCCGGGCGTGGTGACCCGCGACATCGACGAATTCGGCGCCGCGCTCACCGAGATCCAGCAGGAGATCGGATCGATGTTCGCTGCCCGGCAGGGTGGCGTATTTCATCCCCGCGCGGCTCCGGTCGTCAAGGCGCTGCTGGCTCTGGGGGTCGGAGCGGTCGGACAGAGCTCGTGGGGTCCATCGGTCTACGGGATCGTCGACGGCCCCGAGCGCGCCGCCGACGTGGCCACTCGACTGCGCGCCGCTGTGGCTCCCGATGCCGACGTCCGCGTGGTCGACTTCGATCGCCGAGGAGCGTGGGTCGCGCGCCGCGGCTCCGGGCAGGCGGCTGCATGAGGTTGCTCGTCAGCGTCGTATCCGCCGAGGAGGCGCGGCGCGCCGTCGCCGGGGGAGCGGACATCGTCGACGTCAAGGATCCGGACGAGGGCGCGCTCGGTGCGCCCGCGCCGCGCGTCCTTTCCGAAGTTGTACGGGCGGTCGGCTCCGCCGCCCCGCTGAGCGTGGCCCTGGGTGACCTGCCGGACCTCCCGCACACCGCGGCGCTCGCCGCGTGCGGCGCCGTGCTCAGCGGCGCCGGCTATGTCAAGGTCGGGCTGCGCGGCATGCGCGAGCTCGAGCCCGCGGTGGCGATGATGCGCGCGGTGGCCGACGCTGTAGGCCCGCAAACCGCGGTGATCGCCGCCGCGTACGCGGACGCTGACACACTCGACCCCCCGGCGATCGCGCCCGAATGGCTGCCCGTGCTGGTCGAGCGGAC
Organism: Solirubrobacteraceae bacterium; assembly: GCA_052147875.1. Taxonomy (GTDB): domain Bacteria; phylum Actinomycetota; class Thermoleophilia; order Solirubrobacterales; family Solirubrobacteraceae; genus Palsa-465. The sequence continues at coordinate 6,438 of JBKQJQ010000080.1, forward strand.
GGGGATCGCCGGCGCGCTCGTCGACACATTCGTCAAGGACGGTCGAGGGCTCTATGGCTGGCTGTCCGAGCCCGAGCTGGCCGACCTGATCGCGCGCACGCGGCAGGCGGGCGGGACCTTCGCCGTGGCCGGTCAGCTGCAGCGGGGCGAGCTTTGCCGAGTGGCGGCGGATGTCGTCGGTGTGCGATCGGCCGTGTGTCGCGGCGGCGACCGGAAAGCCGAGCTGGAGGTCGAGCTCGTGGCGGAGGCGGTGGCCGAGGTGCGGAGTGACGGCGACGGTCAGGCAGGGACGATTCGCGTTCCGATCCCGCCGGGTGCCCGCACGATGGCCGCGACACCGGTCCGGCGCACAGCCTCGGGCAGATAACGGTCGACGGCGCGCGCGCCGCCAGCCTCCTGCAGCGCCGCCAGCTCACCGGCCGTCAGCCGCGGAAGCGGCGCGGCGTCCGACGGCCAGGTCGCCAGCACGCCGGCGACCGGCTTGAGCAGGATCGCTTCCTCGGCTCCGATCGCACCAGCCGCCAGGACCGCCAGCGAGTCGCTGGTCACGTCCCATGACGCCGGCACCCCGGGTCGGTCGCCGAATGCCTGCGCCGCTAGCACCAGGCCCAGCGAGCGGGGAGCGACCAGCCGCGTGAGCGGCTCGGCCGCGGGCAACAGCGATGCCAGCAGGGTGCCGAGCTGATCCATCGCACGCAGCGCCAACGCATGCGCGACCTCATCGGCCAGGCCTACCCGCGAGTCGACGGCGCGGACCGCATCAGCGAATGGGCCGCCCCCTGGCACCACCAGCACCGGCCGGCCGCGGACCAGCTCGATCGTCTCCGCGCACGCCGCGCGCAGGCCCTCCAGGCCCTCGGCCCGAAGGAGACCCCCGCCGATTTTGACCACGAGCGCCCGGTGCTCACTCACGGCCGAGGACCGATAGCGCGACCGCGGCGGCGACCTCGCCGCCCCTGCCGCCGAGCGGCGAGCCCGAGCCCGGATGGACCGTGAGCCCGCAGCGCTTCGCCGCGGCGCGGGCCAGGAACGCACCTACCCCGACGGCGAGGACCGGGACGTCGCCGGGCAGCCGGGGCGCGACCCGAGCGAGGGCGGCGACGATGGCGCCAATCTGCGCCTCCTCGACTGCGGCGGCGATCGCCTCGAGGTCGCCGTCGGCCAGCTGCTCGGGATCGGCGCACACGACGCGCGCCAGCCGGGAGCGCACCTCGTTTTGGGTGGCGCCGCGGTCGTCCGGGAACGTGCAGGTGCACTGCTCGGGAAGCAGGCTGCCCCGCAAGAGGTGTGCGTCGGCGCTGATCGCGAACAGCTCGGAGGACACCGGGCACGGCTTCCCGCCGATTGGCACGTGCGACAGCACCGCGGCGATGTTGGTTCGCAGCGCGCCGGTGTAGACGAGCTCCCCGGCGAGCAGCCGCTCCACATCGGTGCGCCCGCGCGCAGCAATCTTGCCGGCCACGAGCGGGACCACATCGGTGGTGGTGCCGCCGCAGTCAAGCAGGATCGCGTCGGGCAGCCAGCGCGCGACCAGCAGCGCCGTCGCCACCCAATTGGCGGCCGCGCAGCGCAGCGGCGCTGCCCGCGCCTGCTCCAGACCGATCAGCTCGCCGTCGGTCGTGATCACGCGCAGCGACCGATCGGGCAGCGCCTGGGCGGCGGCATCGAGCACGTGCAGCACACCCTCTCGCTTGCTCGCGAACACGTCGACCAGCTCCGCAGTCGTGGTCACCGCGACCGGCACGCTCGCGAGCCCGAGTCGCCCGACTACGTCGGTGATCACCTCGGCCATGGCGTCGGGCTCGCGCCAAACCTCGAACGGCTCCGACACGATCTGCACCCTGTCGTCGCGGTCCACCGCCGCGGCCTTGGTGTTGGCGCCGCCCACATCGAGTCCGATCACCGGGATCATCAGGTCATCATGACGCCCACGATTCGAATCGTTCCGGTCCTCGATCTCAAGGGGGGCATCGTCGTCCACGCCCGCCGGGGGGAGCGCGCGGACTATGCGCCGCTGCGCAGTCGGCTGGTCGAGGGGTGCGAGCCGGTTTCGGTTGCGCGGGCGCTATGCGCTCTGTGCCGGACCACCAGCCTGTACGTCGCCGACCTCGATGCGCTCGCCGGAGAGCCGGTGAACGAGCCGACCCTCGCGGCACTCGCGTCGGTGGCAGAGCCGTGGGTCGACGCCGGCGCCACCGCCCCTGAGCGAGCGGCGGCGCTGACGCGTGCGCGGGTGGCTCGCAACGTCGTTGGCACCGAGTCGATCGGGCCGGGTGCAGTCGCCGGGCGTCTGTATGCCTCGTCGGAGCCGCCGCTGGTGCTGAGTGTCGACCTGCGCGACGGAGGTCTGATTTCGCGCGATCGCGAGCTCGCCGGCGCCGGGCCGGGTGCTGCCGCCCCCCTCGCGCGTGCGTTGGGGGTGCGCGAGCTGCTGGTCATCGATCTGGCCCGGGTAGGCGCCGGCTCAGGCCCTCCCCTGGACGCCGTGGCCGAGCTCGCGGCGGCTCTGCCCGCAGTGGCGATCTACGCCGGCGGCGGCGTGCGCGACGAGGCAGATCTGCGCGCGCTCGAGTCAGCCGGGGCCGCGGGCGCACTGGTGGCCACCGCGTTGCACGACGGCCGGCTCACGCCGTGACGAACGCCTCGCACGCGCTCACGACGAGCTGCGTCAGGTCCTGTGCGCAGACCGACTGCAGCGCCTGCCAGCCGGGTATCCCGTTGACCTCGAGCACGACCGCTTCGCCGTCCGGCGCGACGAGCAGGTCCACACCGGCGACATCGATCTGGAGCGCGCCGGTCGCCGCCAGCGCCAGGCTGCGCTCAGCCTCGGTCAGCGTTACAGCGCGCGGGCGCGCGCCACGCGCGATGTTGGCCCGCCACGAATCGGTCACGCGCTCCATCGCGCCGGCCACCTCGCCGGCGACGACCAGGACGCGCAGGTTCCGGCGGCCGGCGGGCGCGATCGTGCGCTGGACGTAGTAGACGGTCCGCTCGAGCTCGAGCGCGCGGAACACTCGATGCGCCACGTCCCGGTCCTCGATCCGGACAATCCCATTGCCCATCGCGCCGAACAGCGGCTTGACGACAACGTCGCGGCCCAGCTGCTCGAATGCCTGCATCGCGCCGTCGTAGTGCTCGCAGACGATCGTGGGTGGGGTGGGCAGCCCCGCGATGGCGAGCAGCGTGCCGGCCCACGACTTGTCGACGGTCCGCTCGATCGCGCGGGGGCTGTTGACGCACCGGACGCCCTGCTCGGCGAGAACATGCAGCGCGTCGAGACGGAAGATCACCTGCTCCAGCGAGCCGCGCGGAAGGCCGCGGATGATCAGCAGGTCGAGCGCATCGAGCACGGCGCCGTGGGGTCCGAGGACGTGGACCTGTCCACATGCGTCGACCTCGGACTGCAGGCGGGTCGCGGGAATCGCGAGCACCTCGTGGCCGCGAGCGGAGAGGGCGCCGAGCAGCCCGCGCGAGTGCCAGGAGCCGGACGCGCCCAGCACCCCGACTCGCAGCCGTCCGGTCACTGGGTGAACGAGCGCTCGAGCACCTCGGGTGCAAGCCCGCCGCCGTGATGCGCCCGCCCGGACTCGGTGCTTGTCAGCGTCGCCGCGGCGGGGCTGAACAGCATCGGATCGATGTCATAGAAGTTCCAGTTGGCGGCAGCAAGCAGTTCCCCGAACGGGGTGCCGAACGCCTCCGAGGCAGCCGAGGGAAGCCGTCCAGCGAGGTCGGCGACCTCGTCGTCGCCGCCCTCGACCCACAGGTGGACGGTGCCGCCGTACAGCACCGCGTCGTTCGTGCGTCCGATCGCCCCGGGGTCGTCCTTGGCCACGGGGGCGATCGGGCAGCAGCCCCATCCGTGTCGAACCCGCGCGGGGTCGACGCCGAGCTCGTGCAGCTTGTGCAACGCGGTCTCGACGACGCGGGCGCTGATCTGCACCGAGCCGCAGATTGACGCCGTCGGCGCGATCAGGAATGTGACCGCGGACGCCTGAACTCCACAACGTTCCGCGACCTTGTCGACGATCTCCGCCGGCGGGTCCTGCCGCGTCTCGAGGCACAGAACCGCCCGCTCGGCTCGCTCGCGCCACGCCAACTCCTCGAACAGATCCTCGGCCCGCGCCAGCGCGCGCCCAGGGCCGCTGGCCATCGCGAAGAAATCCTCGTGCTCGAGCTTCCAGCCGGCGTACTGCGCGGCCAGGCACGCGGTCGCGGGAAAGTCGGTGCCGACTCCGATGCCGGGCCAGGTCCGTTCGCCGACCGTGACCGGCACCGGGTCGAGCCTGCCCAAGCCGCCCATGCAGGCGGCCGCGAAGCCCAAGCCGGCCTGCAGTCCGCCATGGGCCTGGGCGCCGCAATCCACGACCCGCGCGCCCGACTTCAGCATGCGGACCTCGATCCCCAGCGCGTCGGCGTCGGTGATCAGGGTGTCGACCAGCGCGGTGGCACGTTCGTTTATCGAGAGGCTCACGGCGCGTCCTCCTGCTCGTCGAAGATCAGGAGCTCCCCGCGGCTGAGCTCGGTCCGGTCGCCGGACCATCGCGTCCACGCCCCACGCAGCAGCGCGTCGTCGACGACCAGGCCGAGCTCGCGCGCCCGGCGCAGCTGCAACACGAGCGCAGGCGGGCGGTAGCGGGTCGCATACGCATAGCTGGGCAGCGGCTCCAGCGCGTGACCGGAGACCAAGCTGCCCCGCTTGTTGCCGAGTCCCGCCTCCGCGCCGATGCCGCCGAGCGCGATCACCGTGCCCGCCAGCATCCGCAGCCCGACGCCGCTGGCCGTCCGCCCGCCGACGGCCACCAGACCGCGCCGCATCCCGGCGCCGGCCTCTTCCCCGGTATCCCCCGAGACGATGATTTCCCCGCCGGTCATCCCCGCCCGGGCACCGGGATAGGCGGCGCCGAGCCGGGCGCCGGCGTCGCCCCAGATCCGCAGCAGCCCTCCGTGCAGCTCCGCTCCCGCCCACGCGCCGGTATCGCCATGCGCCTCGATCTCGCCGCCGCTCATTCGCGCTCCGACGTGGTCACCGCACGCACCGTCTACAACGACGCGGCCGCTCGACATCGAGGCGCCAATCCCGTCCACCCGGCGCAGGTCGCCGACCAGTACCAGCTGATCATCGCAAGCGCCGGATACCTCGAACAGCTCGCCCACCGCCAGCATCTCGCGGCCGCAGCGGACCTTCAGCGCGGCCACCTCGGATCGGCCGAGGCCGTCCAGGCGCTCGGGGATCACGCCGGCCACGAGTAACCTCGCCGGCGGGGGCGACTGGAGGGTTAGGGTCAGCGTCACGGTGGGTCGCGCAGCTCCGAAAGCGCGAACTGAAATTGGCCGAGCTTGCCGCCGAAGTTGGCGGCGGTGATGTGCGTCGCGCCACCGGCGGCAGCGCCGTGCAACCCGCGGCGCATCGCCTCGCGCACGGCCTGCTCGGACACGCCGTCGATCACGATCTCGAACAACGCGCCAACGCCGTCGGGCACCAGGGTGTCCGGGACCTGAGCGCGCAACGTGGGAGCCATCCGATGGTTGGTGGATGCGGGCATCGACTTCGATGTGAGTGCGCCGACCTTGCTGCCGCTGCGGACGATCCCGCCCGGGAACGGCAGCGCGATGCCCTCGCCGCGCATCGCGTCGGCCGCGGTCTGGGCGGCAGCGAGCGCAGCCCGCTCGTCGCCGGCCCCGATCACCAGGTTGCCTCCCCCCACTCCCCGGCCGACCCCGACGGACTCCGACACCAGGAACTCGCCCTCCATCACCGGGATACGCCAGAAGCGCTGCCCGGCGATCACCTTGCTGGCCTGAAAGCCGTCGCCGAAGTAGCGCAGGCTCCCCCCCAGCGCGGCGGTCCTTTCGGCCCCTGCAAGCCCGTCGAAACATGCGGTCGTGGGGCAGGTCATCACGCTCTGGCCGACGCGCTCCAGCACGCGCTTGCCGACGCCGTCGCGGTCCATCGCAAACAGCAGCAAGGCGATCCCCGGCCGTCCGTCGGGGGTCTCGCCCACGGACAACACACGCTCGATCGCCGCCTCACACTTACAGCCGATGACCGAGGTGGCAAAGCCGGTCATCGAACGGGCCGCCTCGAGCGCCCAGGCGTCGGTGGCGGCCGTGATCACGATGCGCGCGTAGTGCATCGGGAACGCCTCGGCAAACGTGTCATCGACCCGGGCGTTGCCGAGCACGTAGCCGCTCACCGCGCCGCCGCCTCCACGACCTTGGCGGGCTCGCGCAGCGCCGGGTCGCGGACCGGATAGCGCTCGAACGCCACCGTGTAGCGGTCGCCGAACAGCGGCTCGAGTACGCGGCTCACGTCGGGATCGAACGCGGCCCGGCTCGATAGCAGCAACCCGTCGTCGGAGCGGCGCAGCTCGCCCTGCTCGACGGCGACCTCACCACCCTTGATCACGTAGCGAGGCGTGGCGAACATCTCCTCGCGGTCGGCGTGATCGTCGTAGATCGTGACGTCGGCGTCAGCGCCGACCCCGAGGTGGCCCTTGTCGCGCAGGCCAAGCCGGCGCGCCGGTGCGGCGCGGGTGATGATCGCGACCTCGTTCAGCGAGTACTCGCGGTCGAGCCCATCGAGCAGGGCGGTACGCCGGATCGCACGCTGGTTCGCGCGACCCAACTGGTCCTCCCGGAAGGCGCGATCCATCAGCAGGCGGATCAGCTTCGGGTACGAGAGGAACGAGCCGCCGTTGGGGTGGTCGGTCGACAGCATCACCTGCCAGGGGTTCTGGCCGAGCAGGAACAGCTCAAGCCCGATCCCCCATTGCAGAGCGTGAACGTAGTTGCCGGCCCGATACGTGTAGGGAACGATCCCGCAGCCTGTCTCAACCTCGGTGTCGTGGTTGATCCACTTGTCTGCGCCGAGGTCGCGAAGCACCGCCGACACCGAAGCGTCGGCGGTCATCGTCACCGCCGGCCCGAACATCACCTGGCCGACGTCCGCGGTGAGCTCGGGGTGAGACGACAGGTAGTCGAGCAGTTCGGGCGCTCTGGACCGAGGCGATCCCCCGGGCTTGCCGCCGTAGCTGTGAAACTGGAGGTGGGCGAGGTGCGCCTGGCGTCCCGACAGCGTGCGCATCGTGTCGAGCGTCGTGTCGGCATTACCCGGTACCCCGAGGTTGTTGGCGTGAACGTGGACCGGATGGGGAAGCCCGAGCTCGTCAACGGTCCCGCCGATCGCCTCGAGCACCTGGCGTGGGGTCACGTCAAAGCCGTCGACCGCGTCGTCGAGCGAGTGGACGTTGCCGTTGTCCTGCTTGAAGCGCTCCACGCCGCCGGGGTTGACGAGCTTCACCCCGTAGCCGCCGGTCGCGTCGAGCCACCACGCCACTGCGTCGCACAGCTGAGGCGACACGGCACCGCCGGACTGGCGGATCAGCTCGAACAGCACCTGGTTGTTGCCCATCAGGATCAGGAACGCCTTGTCGATCATCGGGGTGTCGCGCAGCTCGGAGAGCACGTGGCGAGCAGCCAGCGGCGGGGCGGCGGCCTCCACGACGGTGGTGTAGCCGAGCAGGGAATAGCGGTAGCCAGTGGCGAACGTCGAGGGAACCAGGCCGCCGGTGCCGGAGCGCAGAACCTCGGTTCGGTCCAGCGGCTGGTCGCGGCGCTCGTCGGGCGTGAGCTTGCGTGCGGCGTTGAGCTTGGGGCCGGCGATGTGAGCGTGGATGTCGACACCGCCGGCCATCACGACCATCCCACGAGCGTCGAGCCGACGGGCATCAGGCCCGACGTCCGCGACCACCTTCCCGTCCTCGAGGCAGACGTCGCGCAGCTCGCCGTCGACGTCATTGGCGGGGTCGTGGACCCGGCCGCCGCTGATCCGGATCGCCGTCACCGCTGCACCTCGTCGAGCAGCCGAGCGAGCACCTCGGCCGCCGCCGGCGCATCGTCCGGACGGGGCGCCTGCAGCGCGAGCGGGACCCCATCCAGCCGATGGGCGGTGCCGGTGGCCGACACGCCGGCGCCCGCGGTGCGGATCGACACCTCGACGCCGGGCCCCGCCGCCAGGCAGCCGACCGTGATCTCCGTCACGCCGGCGGGCAGCTTCCCAGGCGCGGCCTCGATCCGCAGCGACACGTCGACGCGCTCGTGTGCGTCGAGCCGGTGGACGGCGGTGAGCAGCTCGGGATGGCCGCTGGCAAGATCGACCGCCCCGCCGTACCCGGTTTGCCAGGCCAGCACGTCATCGGCGCCTCTGGTTCCAGCGGCGGGAGGCAACTCAAGCGTGACCACATGACGCTCCTGGCAGAGCGCCCGTACGAGCTCGTGCAGCGCGAGCTTACGTCGCTGGCCACCCGCCCCGCCGGTCAGGCCCGGTCCGTACAGGAACGCGGCATGAGGAACCACCCTCAGGCGATCCATCAGACCGGTGACCTCGGCCGCCAGCGCACCAGACCGCAGCGTCAATCTCCGCTGCAACACGTGCAGGCTGATGAGCGCGTAGAGGTCGTGATCCCGCTCCCAGCGGAGATGCACATCGGCGCGCTCCGCGGTCGCGGTGTCACGGTCGTCGACCACCACCAGCGTGCGCTCCGACCCCACCCGCGAGGGGGCGGCGCCAAAACCGAGTCGGTCGAGCAGCCGCGGATGGGTGGTCTCAGGATCCTCGCGCCAGATCACGACCAGCCGCGAGCGATCGCGGACCTCACCCAGCGTGGCGCTGGACGCGCCCCGCAACGGGAGCGCCGGGGCGCCAGGCCAGACGTCCCCGACGGGCTCGGTCGCGACCAGCGCCCCGAGCCGGTCGGCGAGGGCGAGCGCTGCCCGCGCATCCTCCACCGTGGCGCCCTCGAAGCCGTGAACCAGCGGACGGCGCGCGCCGCGCAGCAGCTCAGCGGCTCGCACGAGCGCCGACTCGACGTCAGCCGGCTCGCCGTTGATGGTGGCCGGCGCTCCGTCCCGATGGCGCATCCGATCCGAGAACCACTGCGAGCCAAGCGGGCAGTCGGGCCGCAGCCGTATGTCGTCGCTTGAGGCGTCGACGGTCACGTCGTCGCACAGCAGACCACAACCCGCGCAGGTGACCGGCCCGAAGTCAGCCATCGACCAGCACCGCATCGGGAAGCGTGGACAACAGGCGGGCGCCGCGCTCGACGAGCTCGGACACACCGGTACCGGCCGAAATCAGCGTGCACACGGGCTCTCCTCGTTTGATCGTCTCGCCGGCGCGAGGGATGTCGTGCACGAGGCCCGCCGGCCACCAGCCGGGATCAGGGGCGCGGAGGTCGCGGCCTGCGAACAGCACGAGCTTCACCTTTGCACGCGTGATCGCCGGGGGTTCGCCGGCGGTCGGGAGGCCTAGCCCCCGCGCCCCACAAACGTGCGCCTCGAAGCTGCCGGGCCCGAATAGCTCGAGCCCGGCCGGCGGCCGCGGGTTGACCTCGAGCACCCACGCATGGCGCCCGTCCCAGACGGCATCCACACCGAACGCTCCCCGTACGCCGAAGCGGGCCGCGACCTCGGCGCACACAGCGCGCAGCTGACGATCGAGCTCCGCGAGTTCCGCTTCGGCGATCCGCGGAGGCGTCACGTTGCCCATCCACCCGAAGCCGGGCGAGCGATGCAGCTGCTCGGTGAGGCCGAGGACGGCGGCGCGGCGGCCGTCGCCGATCGCCGCCGCCGAACAGGACAGTCCGTCGATCCGGCGCTGCAGGATCTCCGTCGGCCCCACCCGGCCACCCACCCACCGGTGCACGCCGCGGCCGCCGCCGCCGTGGCGCGGCTTACGCAACCACGCATCGCCGTGTCCCTCGCGCCCGCGAACGCCGGCTCGCCCGGGGAGCTCGTCGATCGACCGGGTCTCTGGGGCGCACGCGCCGGCCGCCCGCGCGGCGGCGCCCACGGCCCAGGGGTCGCGAACGGCGGGCAGCAGCTCGGCTGGCGTGCCCAGCAGCTCGCGTGCGTCGGCCAGGCGACTCACCAAATCGGGGCGGTTCTCGAACCCGGCGCCGTACACGACCGCGTCGGCCTCCCAGTCCCCGGCGAGGCTCGCCAGCGCGTCGCTGCTGGGCGCTGTTGTTCCGGGCGCGACCGCGCGCAGGTCGACGTCGCCGAAGCGGTCCAGCGCGGTCACCTGATAGCCGTCGGCCACCGCCAGCTGGGCGAGCATCCGTGCGCTCACGGCAACCACCAGCACCCTCATGGCAGCGTCATTCCGGTCAGCAGCGCGGCCAGCAGCGTGCCGGCCACCAGGTCAGCGGTCGTGCCCGGGTTCAGGCGGTGATCGGGGCCGCGCAGCGAGGCGTCGAACTCCTCCAGCGTGCGGGTGCCGGCGCGCACCTCGCGCGCTGCCTCGGTCACGGTCGGCGCCACCGCGGCGCCGGCCTTGCGCTCGATCAGCGTGTCGGGTTGGCAGGCGAGCAGCCCGAGCTGGAGTGACACGATCGCCTCGAGCGTCGGGGCGCCGTCGCCGAGCGCCTGTGCGAGCAACGGCAGCCCGGTGTCAAACACGATCGCGTAACCCGTGACGTACTCCGAGGCGATGCTGTCGCGGTGCGCGGCGGCCGCCATCGCCGCGCGCAGAGAGACGCGCGCCGGCGCCCGGACATCGTGCTCGGGCGCGTCGCCCAGGCCGCCGGGGTTGGCCCGGGCGATCGCCGTGAAGGCGGCTGCGGCATCGTCGACCCCTAGCTCCGCAAGCGTGCGGTCGACAGCCGCCCGCAGCACCTCGTCGGCACCCCGGGTAACCGCCGCTCGAACCAGCGGCGCGAACAGGAGCAGGATCCCCAGGTTGGTGTTGACACCGGCGACCTGCACCGTCGCCTGCACCCCGTCCAGGATCAGCTCCCCCACGCTTCGCTGCAGAGCCCGGCCGCGCCCGAAAACCGGACCGAGCGCGAGCGCCGAGCGGACCATGTCCGCGTAGGTCGTGTCCGCGAAGTCATGGGCGGGCGTGACGTTGCCCGGTTTGGCTGCTGACACTTCAAGCAGGCACGCGAGCTGTACCTGATGTTCGAGTAGGTCCCCGCTCGGTCCCGAGTGAGCTAGGGTTGTGGTCACCCGAGTCACCATACGATAGGAGAGAGGAGACTCACTTCATGGCCATCACCCTGGCAACCGGCGAGGCTCTGGTAGGCGAAGGTAACGAGGTCGCCCACATCGACCTGCTGCTTGGGTCCAAGAGCGGACCGGTCGGCGCCGCATTCGCCCACGCCTTCGTCAACGAGTCGGAAGGTCACACCAACCTGCTGGCCGTGGTCACCCCCAACCTGCCCGCCAAGCCGGACACGGCGATCAGCAACAAGGTGACGATCAAGGGGGCGAGGCAGGCGCTGCAGCTGTTCGGCCCTGCGCAGGCCGCGGTCTCCCGCGCCGTCGTCGACTCGGTCGCCGAGGGCGTGATCCCCAAGGACCAGGTCGACGACCTGTGCATCATCGTGGGCGTGTTCATCCACTGGGAGGCCGAGGACGACAAGAAGATCTACGACTGGAACTACGAGGCCGTGAAGACCTCGATCGCCCGCGCCCTGGGCGGTGAGCCGAGCACCGACAAGGTGCTCGCAGAAACGCCAGCCGCGCGGCACCCGTTCGCCGGCGGCGCCGAGGGCTAGCGGGGAGCAGTTGACCGCGCAGACCGGAGAGCTGCCGCTCGCCGGTCTGCGCACCGTCGTCACTGGAGCGAGCTCCGGGATCGGGACGGCGATCGCGACAGCATTCGCCGTTGCCGGCGCGCGCGTCGGCATCGGGTATTGGCGCTCCTCGGAGGGCGCGGAGGCGCTGGGCGAGCGGCTCGGCCCGGGTCACCACCTGTTCAGGGCGGACCTCAGCACGCTCGACGGCTGCCACTCGATCGTTGCCGATGCCTTCGCAGCGTTCGAGGACGTTGACGTCTGGGTCAACAACGCCGGTGCTGACGTGCTCACCGGCGAGGCCGCGGATTGGCCCCAGGAGCGCAAGCTCGAGGCGCTGGTGGAGCTCGATCTCAAGGGCACGATTCGCTGCTCGCGGCTCGTGGCGGCCCGCATGAAACCCGGCGGCTGCATCCTCAACGTCGGCTGGGATCGCGCCACGATCGACGGGATGGCGGGCGACGAGCCAGAGCTGTTCGCGGCGGTCAAGGCGGGGGTGCTCGGCTTCTCCAAATCGTTCGCGCGCTCCACGGCCCCCGACGTGCGCGTCAACGTGCTATGCCCCGGATGGATCGAGACCTCGTTCGGAGCGGGCGTGGATCGCGCGTTCTACGACGAGGTCGCGGCGGCCACGCCACTGGGAGGCTGGGGCAGGCCCGAGGACGTCGCGGGCGCTGCGGTGTGGCTCGCTTCGCCCGCAGCCGCCTTCGTCACCGGTCAGGCGGTCAACATCAACGGGGGCGCAGTTGCCTGAAACCCTGTTCGTCACCGGGCGCCTGGCCGAGCCGGGGTTGCGCAACGTCGTATCCGAATTGGAGATCGACCATCAGATTGCTGTGATGAACATCAGCGTCGCGGCGCTGATGACGACGCGCTGGATCGCCAGGCGGCTGGAGGTGCCGGCCGGCGTGGACAGCATCGTGATCCCGGGTCTGTGCGAGGGTGACGTCGACGCGCTGCAGCAGGCCACCGGCCTGCCGGTTCGCAAGGGCCCGGCCGACGTTCGAGCGCTGCCCGAGTGGTACGGACGCGAGGCGGTCCGGGCCGAACTCGGCCCACGCGACGTGCGCGTGTTCGCCGAGATCAACGACGTGCAGTCGCTAGTGCGCGAGCAGGTGATCGACCGGGCCGAGGCCTACCGCGCGGGGGGTGCCGACGTGATCGACCTCGGTCTTTCCCTGGACCGCTCGTGGCTGACCGAGGGACCGCCGACGATCGCGGCGCTCAGAGAGCGCGGACTGTCGCTCAGCATCGACACGCTCGACCCCGAGCACATCCGGATGGCGGACACGGCCGGCGTCGATTACGTGCTCAGCCTCACTCCGGACACGATCGATCTGGCGACGGCCCTGCGCGCGACCCCGGTGCTGATCGCGGACGATCCGGACGACCTCGACGGCCTCGACCTGATGGCCGCCCGGATGGAGCAACTCGACCGGCCGTACCTGCTCGACTCGATCCTGGCTCCGGTCAACTCCGGGTTCGCGGCCTCGCTGGCCCGCTATGTCGAGGTGCGTCGCCGCCATCCGGGGGCCCAGATGCTGATGGGGATCGGCAATCTGACCGAGCTGACCGAGGCCGACTCGACAGGGGTCACGGCGCTTCTGATCGGCTTCTGCCAGGAGGTCGGGATCGGCGCGGTTCTGACCACCGAGGTGATCGGGTGGGCGCGCGGAGCGGTGCGCGAAACGGTGCTGGCGGCACAGATCATGCACCTGGCCCAGCGCCAGGCGCGACCGCCCAAGCACATCGACTCGGGGCTGGTCACCAGCAAGGACGAGTCGGTGCGCACGCCGTCGGAGCAGGAGCTGCGCGCGATGCAGGCCCAGATCTCGGACGCCAACTACCGCCTGTTCGCCGATGCCGACTGGCTGTACGCCTTCAACGGTGAGCGGTTCGTCCGTGACGCCAACATGTTCGCGCTGTTCGATCAGCTCGGCGTGAGTGACGCGTCGCACGCCTTCTATCTCGGCAAGGAGTTGATGAAGGCCACGATCGCGCGTGGTCTGCACAAGAGCTACCGCCAGGAGGGTCCCCTGGACTGGGGGCTGTTGAGCTTTCCCGAACCTCGACGGGAGGAGATCTGATGAAAAAAATCCTGATTCAGCTGGACACCGACCAGCACCCGAGTGCGTTTGACGCGATCGCCGCCCACGACGCCGGCGTGGACGTCGTAATCGGATACGGCCAGATCACCGCTGATGGTCTGGCAGGCCTCGTCCAGGGGGCGATCTTCCCGCGTGGTCCCGATGGCCTCGCCAATACCGCCTTCTGGGTGGGAGGATCGAAGGTGCGCGCTGGCGAGGCGGTGTTCGAAGCAGCTCAGAAGCTGTTTTTCAAACCGTTCAACCCGTCGATCATGCTCGACTCGGACGGTTCCAACACCACGGCGGCGGCCGCCGTGGCCCGCGTCCGCGGCGCGGTGACGCTGAAGGGCAGCCGCGCGGCGGTCATCGGGGTCGGGCCGATCGGACTGCGCACCGGGGAGCTGCTTCAGCGCGAGGGTGCCGAAGTGACCATGTTCACCTTCCCGCCCGATGTGATGGAGGGCGGCCATCGCCGGGCGTCGGGCATTCCCGTCGCCCAAGAAGCTGGGTTCGAGGTCGTCGAGCCGGCATCGAGCGACGAGCTCGATGCGGCGCTCGCCGACCGCTCGGTCGTGTTTGCCGCCGGCCCCGCGGGCACGCAGATCCTGCGGCGAAGCGGCTGGGCGCAGAGGGGCGTGCTGCTGGTCGTCGACTACTCGGCCGCCGAGCCCGTGGGGGTCGAGGGGGTCGACCGAGGCGACAGCCTCGAGCAGGAGGACGGGGTTCTGAAGCTCGGCGCGCTGGCGGTAGGCGGCCCGAAGATGAAACTGCAGAAGGCCTGCATCGGGAAGATGTTCGAGACCAAGGGCACCGTGCTGGACGTCGAGGGCGTCTACGACGTGGCGCTTGAAGTGCTGTGAACGGGCCTCCTGCGGCCCCCTATGTCAGCTGCGGCTGGGCGACTTGGAGAACACGAACTTCCCCATCGGCCCGTCGAGCGGGCTGTCGGCCTCGGGCCGCCAGAGGATCGTGTCCTCGATCTTGCGCGCCAGCGTGAAGTCCTTGTCGGTGATCCCGCCCGCCGAGTGTGTCGCCAGCTTGACCCAGAGCTTGCCCCAGGTGACGTTCAGGTCGGCGTGATGGCCTGCGGCCTCGCAGAGGTACCCCACCGCGTTGACCGCCATCAGCGTCGTCGGCCAGCCATCGGTGTTGTACTTGCGCCGGATCCACTTGTCCTCGTAGTACCACTCGTCGAGGCCATACTCGGAGAACTTGGCGGGGATCTCGTCCTCGCCGTATGTGTGCGGCTTTTCCCTCGTTGTGCTCATGCTCGAATGATATGCCCCGCGTAGCCGGCATCGACCCGGGAACGGTCTCGTTTGACCTGTGCGTGTTGCAGGACGGCGAGCCGGTCGTGGAGGAGGTGTTCGAGACCGGCTCACTGAGCAAGGACAGCGCCCCGCTGCTCGACGCGCTGGCTCGCAACGGACCATACGACCTGGTCTACGGTCCGAGCGGCTACGGCCTCCCGCTCGTGGCCGCAGCCGACGTCGGGGAGCGCGAGCTGGCCGAGATGGTGCTGGTCAGACGCGACGAGGCGCGCGCCGATGCGGGCGTCGGTGGGATGAGGTCGCTGCTCAGAGAACTCGCGGGGAGCGGCTTACCGGTCATCTTCGGTCCCGGTGTGATCCACCTGCCCTCGGTTCCGCGGCATCGCAAGTACAACCGGATCGACCTCGGAACGGCCGACAAGGTGTGCGCGGCGGCGTGCGCGATCGTCGACCAATCCGCTCGCCGCGCGATCGCGCCACACCAGACGGCAATGGTCCTGCTTGAGCTGGGCGGCGCCTTCACCGCGGCGGTGGCGATCGACGGGGGACAGATCGTCGACGGCATCGGCGGGTCATCGGGACCGCTGGGCGCGCGCGCCGCCGGCGCCCTCGACGGCGAACTCGCTTATCTGCTCGGGCCGGCGCTGCGCAAGGACACCCTGTACAGCGGCGGGGCCCTGGATCCGGCCGGCTCGGTCGACATGACTGACCTTCACGAGCTGTGGGCCTCGTCCGCGCACGCCGAAGGCTGGGCGGCACTGCTCGAGGCCGCCGCCAAGGCGGTGCGCGCCCTGGTGGTGAGCGTCGCGACCCCGCACGAGATCATCGTCTCCGGCCGTCTGGCCCGCCTGCCCGAGCTGATCGTGACCCTCAGCTCGTCGCTCGCAGCCGTGGCCCCGGTGGTCGCGCTCGTTCCGGGCCGGGCGAGCACCGCCGCGCGCGGCGGCGCCCTGCTGGCCGATGCGTTGGCCGGCGGCCGGCACGCCGCCCTCGCGGAGGTGCTGAGGCTGCGTGAGTCGACCGGCACGGTGCTTGACTATCTGCGCGTCGCCGGCGCCGAGACGATCTACCTGGGCTGAGCGCGAGACAGTCTCGTTTGGCCGACACGACGCGGTCTCCTTGGGGTAAAAGCGACACGGGTGGCCCTTTCACCCGAGCGATCAGTGACCTCTGACTGAGTGGTCAGTGTCACCACCTGACCGATCTACCAGTGTCAGAACCTAGCCGGTCAGTCAGTTGGTTTTTTCGCTGACGGTCAGGTTGTGCCGCGGACGCGCCCCTGTTAGTTTCTTTTTCGCCCATTTTCCGCTATGGAAGGAGAGATTTGCTGTGGCCACTGTCGATGAGACTGTTATCGAAGGGCTGGCAAAACAGAACGGGCTGACGATCGGGCGGGTGCTGGGCCGGGGGAATGTCGGGATGGCCGAGGAGGGATCCGACGGGAAGATGCACGCCACCGTCCGGATCCCGCTGGACGAGTTGGTCTTCGACCCCGGGGTCCTGGTCCTTCCTCACGGGGGGGAGCTCGAGCTCGAGATCGTCAACGATGACAACAACTCCCACTGTGCGGTGCTGCCATGCAACGGCGACGCCAAGTTCATCTGGCTCGTGAACTTTTCAAACGGGAGAGCAACCCTCGAGCTCGCCGGCCCGGGCTACTACTGGTACGGCTCGCGGACCGGAAACGACGAGGGTGGCGGCCTGACCGGCACGATCGTCGTCGGGGGAGAAGTCCCGGACGAAGCCAAGCTCGACCGTCCGGCCCAGCCGCGGCCGTAGAAAGGAGCAGTTGATGGCAACTGAGACTGATTACGTTGATGCAGGCGAGGCTGTCGACTTCCGGAATCTGAGCCCCGGCTACGTCGGCAGCGCGCCGCCTGTCGCGAAAGGCGTCAACTACGACCGGATCCTCAAGGGCCGCGATGCGGAGCCCCACAACTGGCTCACGTACTACGGGGCCTACGACGGGCAGCGGTTCAGCCTGCTCGACCAGATCAATACCGGCAACGTCAAGGACCTGAAGCCCGAGTGGGTGTTCCAGTGCGGCTCGGTGGGCATGCACTCGGGTGCCTCGACGTACTCGTTCGAGGCCTCCCCCCTGGTCGTCGACGGCATCATGTACGTCACGGGTTGGGACGGCTGGGTGTGGGCGCTCGACGCCAAGACGGGAGCGGAGCTGTGGCGCTACCACCGCGCGTCGCCGTACGACGTGCGGCTGTGCTGCGGCAACGTCAACCGCGGGTGCGCCGTGGCGGCCGGGAAGGTCTTCATGGCAACCCTCAACGCCCACGTGATCGCGCTCGAGGCCGAGACCGGCAAGGTCGTCTGGGACCAGCCCTACGGCGACGTGCGGGCCGGCGAGAGCGCAACGGTCGCCCCGCTGATCGTGAAGGACATGGTGATCGTCGGGAGCTCCGGCGGCGAGTTCGGCGTGCGCGGCCACGCCGACGCCTTCAAGCTCGAGACCGGCGAGCGTGTCTGGCGCTGCTACATGGTTCCCGAGCCCGGGGAGCCGGGATCCGAGACGTGGCCCGCCGACGGCGAGGCGTGGGCGCGGGGCGGCGGGAACTGCTGGACCACGCCCACGTTTGACCAGGAGCTCAACCTCCTGTACTTCAACACGGGCAACCCGTGCCCCGACTTCGACGGTGCGGTCCGCGAGGGCGACAATCTGTTCACCAACTGCGTCGTGGCGGTCGACCCCGACAGCGGCGAGATCAAGGGCCACTACCAGTACACCCCGCACGACGTCTGGGACTACGACTCCACGATGGAGAACATCCTGTTCGAGATGGACGGGCGCAAATGCTCCGGCCACTTCGACATGAACGGGTATTTCTTCGTGCTGGATCGCACGGACTGCAGCCTGATCCGGGTCGTACCGTTCGTCGATCGCATCACGTGGGGCGAGATCGACTCGAGCGGCAAGGTGACGGCGAGAGTGTTCCCCGACAAGGAGGGGGACCCGGTCCATTTCTGGCCGGGCCCGGCCGGAGCCAAGGAGTGGACGCACGCGGCGTACAACCCGAAGACGGGACTCTTCTATGCGCCGGTGCAGGACGTCGGTGCGACGGCCACGCGGCGGCGCCGCGAGTTCAAGGAGAGCATCCCGTACTGGGGCGCCGGCGTCGCCGTGGATACGGAGGACGTGGCGGGCTACCTGTCCGCCATCGATCCGGCCACCGGCCAGGAGAAGTGGCGCTTCCGCAATGAGCACCCGATGACCGCGTCGGTGCTGACCACCGCTGGCGACCTCGTGTTCGCCGGCGACCCGGCGGGGATATTCAGGGCATTCAACGCCAGCAGTGGCGAGTTGCTGTGGCAGTTCACGTGCGGCAGCGGCCACCACTCGAGCCCCTGCAGCTACAGCGTCGATGGGCGGCAGTACATCGCCGTGCCGGTCGGCTACGGCGCTTGGACCGAGGGGTTCTACCCCGGAGCGCTCGCACAAGCGGGTGGTTCAGCGCTGTTCGCGTTCGCGCTGCCGGAGTAAGGACTGAGCCTGCGCCGTTACTGCCGCGGTGAGATGTTTGGCGATCTGGCCTCCGCCCCCGAGGGACGTGGGCCAGATGCGCCTCCACCGCGGCAGCGGGCTCTGGCGGGCCGGCGCCGGGGTGATGTCGCAGATCAATCCGTGAAGCATCGTCAGTTACCAACGAAGAGCGTCAGGAGGAATTAGATGGGCTTCCTGCTACTAGGCGTAGACAGCTTAATCGCATGCTTGGCGATCGGTGGGATCGTGAGTAAAGGCAGGCGCCTGCCACTCGCTGCATGCTTCGGCGTCGCCGACGGAGCTGGATTCCTGCTCGGTACGGCGTTGCACTGGAGCATGCCGGGGGGCGTGGCAACCGTCGTGGAGACAGTGGTCCTACTGAGCTTGGGCCTGTACTGGCTCCTCGTCGCGTTCCTTTCGCGGCGAGCCACGGGCACCGGTTGGGTGTGGGTCCTGCCCGTAGTGCTAAGCATCGACAACATCACCTACGGTCTGATCAGTCACAGTTGGACCACCAATGTCTGGGGACAGGCCGGGGAGCAGGCGATCTCCAGTGCGGCGATGGCTCTGATCGGGCTTCTCGTGGGTTCGGCGGCCGTGCGCGCTTTGCCGGCCCTTCAGCGCAGCAGGGTTCTCGCCACCGGCTTCGCCGGAGGCGCTTTGATCCTCGCGGCTGGGGTCGAACTGCTGGTCGGTTGACCTAACCGGCCGCTACGCCAGGGCTGCAGCTGCCGAACGTATCGATAGCTGCAGCCCCGGGGTCGTTTCCGCGCTCGATCAGCTCAGCAACCCCGCCAGCGCGGTGCGCAGCTCGAAGGCGTCCGACACGACCACGTCGGCGCCAGCCAGTTCAGCCGCCGAGTTGCCGCCCGTAGCCACCGCGACGCAACGCACTGCGTCTGCTCGCGCGCACGCGATATCGCACTGCGTGTCACCGATCACGATCGTGTCTGCGCGGGGGTGCGGCGCTTGAGAGCTCCCGGCGCGATACCGGGCGATCGCCGGCAATGCCGTCCGATCTTCGGCGTCTGAGCCAAAGGCGCCCTGCCCGGCTCCAAACGCAGCCCCGATGCCGGCCCGCGTCATCTTCAGCCGCGCGATCGGCTCGTAGTTCCCGGTCAGCAACGCGAGCTTCACGTCCGGTTGCTCGGCTAGCCAGCCGAGCAAATCCCTCACTCCTGCAAGCACCGTCCCGGAGAGATCGTCCGGCATCAGGCGGGCGGACCATTCGCAGCAGCGGTCGCGCACTCGATCGGCGAATGCATCGATCCGGTCGGCGGCGATGCCGGCGTCGAGCAGGATCGAACGGGCGATTTCGCCGTCGGTGCGCCCAGCCGTCGGGATGT
>JBKQJQ010000081.1:0-6518 GCA_052147875.1 Solirubrobacteraceae bacterium
AGGAGATCCGCGTCCTCGGGTCAGCGATCGCCGGCCCGGCCTGCCCCCCGAGCTCGACACGGTCATCGCGAAGGCGATGGCGATATCCCCCGACGACCGCTATTCGAGCTGCACGGAGTTCATCGCCGCGGCAAGTGCGCTGCTCCCCGAGGGGGCAGTGGTACCCGCTACGCCTTCAGCCCCGCCGAGCACGGTGGCGCCCGAGACGCAGGAGTCGCCGGCGACGTCGGCCCCCACGTCGCCCGACCCGGAGCCCACCGTCGTCCCCCTCGAGCCGATGAGGCTCGTCGTCCGCGCCGGGCCCGCGACGGGCCGCGAGCTGCTGATCGCCGACGAGCTACTGCTCGGCCGCGTGACCACGTTGGACGGCGCGCTCGCGGACGACCGCGAGATGTCGCGCCGCCACGCGCGGGTGCACCGGGACGCGGAGGGCGGCTTGTTCGTCGAGGACCAGCAATCGGCCAACGGCACGTTCGTCAATGGGATTCGGATCGATGCCCCACAGCCGCTCCGAGATGGTGACGAGTTGCGTATCGGATCGACGGTCTTCGAGGTCGCTATTAGTGAGCAGCAGCCGACGACGGAGCCCGAGCAGCCGGCCGCCTCCGAATCGGCCAGCGCCGTCGTGCAAGAGCGCAGGCCTGGAGCTGCGACCTCCGAGCTCGTGGTGGAGCCGACGTCGTCGGAGCCGCCGAAAAAGGTCGTCATCCGTTTGGAGCTCGACCTCGAGGCCGGCGAGCTATCGGTCGCCATCGAGCATGGTCCGACCGCGCGGATCGTGCGCGACGCCGATGGCTGGCGGGTGGAGGTCCCATGATCGGACAGCGCGAGGGCGAGCACGGAGAAGACGTCGCTGACCTGTTTGGCTCCGTGTTTCTGGAAGTGGACCAACGGGGCCTGACCGGTCGTGATCTTCTGGCGGCGGGGGTCGTTTCCGGGCGCTGGCAGGAGCTCGAGAGCCGCCTGTCCGAGGGACTCGGGCTCGTGGCCGCCGAGTGCCCGACCGATGCCGAGAGAAAGGCCGAGGTCCAGGCGTTCCGGCTCGCGCGCTCGTTGCTGAGCGCCGAGGACATGCGTGCGTGGATGCACGCCCGGGGGCTGACGATGAGCGATGTCAACGGCGTCGCACAGCGCGTGATCGCCCGCCGCCGGGGTGGAGCGGGGCATCCCGTGACCGCCGCGCAGGTGCGGTCAGAGTTGGCGGCCGAGGCGATCTGCACCGGCATGCTCACCGAGCTCGGCTGGTGGCTGGCGGACCGGATCCTCTCGGCCAAGGTGCGGGAGGTGACCGTTGAGCCGATTACGCTCGAAGACAGACGGATCAAGCGGCTGGTGTTCGAGGAGGTTTGCACCGTCGCGGGCGCCACGATTGCGGAATCGGGAGTAGAGCGCGCTCAGCGACTGGCGTGGATCGCGGCGCTCGACGATGCGCACCGCGAGTGGGAGGCGGGCGCCACCAGCGAGCGCGATCTGGCGCGGGTGCTGCGGGAGCACGAGCTCGATTGGTGCCGGCTCGAGCTGGACGAGCTGCGATTTGGCTCGCCGGGTGCGGCTGCCGAGGCCGCGCGCCAGCTCGCGGAAGCCATCGAGCCACAGCAGGTCGCCTCCGCCGCCGGCGTCCCGGTGACCACGCACCGTCTTCTCCTCGCGGATGCGCCTGCAGAGGTGGCGCGCAACCTCGCTGGCGCTGTCGCCGGCGACGTTGCGGGGCCCGTTCCCGACGGAGAGGAGCACCTAGTGGCCCGAGTCCGGGAGCGCACCGCCCCGGACGTCGGCGACCCGGAGCTGATGGCACGCGCGCGGGGCGAGCTGCTGGTGGAGGCCGCCTCCAGGCTTCGTGCAGGAAAGGTGCGCTGGTATGAGCGAGCTTGATTTCGCGGCGTGGGCGGAGCCCACCGCGATCGTCCGCGCGCTGCCGTTCATGGCGCGCCTACCGTCCGAGGTGCGCAATCTGGTGCTCGCCGGTTTCGAGGAGCGCAACTACCGGTTCGGCGAGACGATCCTCGCCCCGGGGGACGAGGCATTCGTGGTCGTGGTCGAGGGTCAGGCGCGGGCGCTCAGCACCGGGCCGGATGGGACCGAGGTCTCCCTTGGTGTCCTAGGCCCAGGCGAGACGAGCGGTGAGCGGTCGCTGGTCGAGGAGCGCCCGCCGCCGGTGACCCTGCGGGCCGCTTCGAGCGCGGTGCGCGTGCTGCGTCTCGAACGGCCGGTCGCGCTCGCGCTGGCTCGCGCACACCCCGAAGCAGCGGCCGGATTCGGCGCCCAGGCGCGTGCGAAGCGGATCGGCGCGTTCCTGCGCGCCGATGCGACCTTCGGCCAGCTGGACGCGACCGGGCTCGAGCTGCTCGTCGCCCGCGGACGCGAGATCGAGGTTCACGACGGCGACATGATCGTGCGCGAGGGAGAGCGCACCGATCACTGGTGGATCGTGCAGTCCGGGCGGCTGGTCGAGCACGCCGGCGAGGGGCAGGCGCGCCGCAATGTCCGCTTCCTGCGCGCCGGCGACGTGTTCGGGGAGGTCGGTGCGCTGCGCGGCATCCCGCGTCTTGCGGGGGTCACGGCGGTCGCTGAATGCAGGCTGCTCGAGCTCGACGGCGCGGTTCTGAGTGAGCTTGGGAAGGGCGATCCCGAGTTTGCGGCCAGACTCGAGGACCGAGCGCGACTGCACGTCAGTCGGGTTGCGGTTCGGCCCTTGGACTTCGGCGGCAGCGAGGTCATGTCCGGCGTGATGCAGCGACCGCCGCCGCCACCGCCGTCGCGCGATGACCAGATCGCGGCGGGTGTGCACGTTTCGGAGGCACCGGCGCCTGTTGAGCCGTGGGTGGCGCCCCGGCGCTTCCCGTTTGTGCGCCAGATCGATTTCGCCGACTGCGGCGCCGCCGCGCTGGCGATGATCTGCCGTGCGTTTGGCCGCTCGGTATCGCTGACGTTCATCCGCCGCGCCGCGGGCACCGGGCAGACCGGAACCACCCTACGTGGGATCGTTCGCGCCGCTGAGAAGGTGGGCCTCGAGGCGCGGGCGCTGAAGGCCTCCAAAGATCGCCTCGACGAGCTGCCGCTCCCGGCGATCCTGCACTGGGAGAGCAACCACTGGATCGTCCTCTACGCAGTCGAGGGGGATCGCGTGCGGGTCGCAGATCCGGCTCGCGGGTTGCGTCGCCTCAAGCGGGCTGAGGTTGACGAGAAGTGGTCCGGATGGTGCGCGACCTTCCGGCCCACGCCGCAGCTGCAGGAGGCGCCGATCGAGCGTCTCGACCTGTCGTGGCTGCGTTCGTTCGTGCGACCGCTGCGCGGCAAGCTCGCAATCGCTTGCGCGCTGGCCCTCGTAGCCGTCGGCCTGCAGCTGCTCTCGCCGGTGCTGACCCAACAGGTCGTCGACAAGGCCGAGAAGGGGCAAGCAGGTGAGGTTTCGCTGTGGGTTGTCGTGATCGTCGGGTCGCTGCTGCTCGGACTCGCGGTCGGCCTGTTCCAGCGCCGGATGCTGGCGCGGGCGGCGGTGCGACTGGACGCCGACGCGCTCGATTTCGTCTCCGGCCGCCTGCTCGAGCTCCCGCTTTCCTACTTCGAGGCACGCCGGACGGCCGACATCGAGCGCCGCCTCAGCGGTCTGCGGCAGGTTCGCTCCTTGCTCGTGCAGGGGATCGTCGGCGGCCTATCGGGCGTGATCCAGCTGCTGCTGTCGCTCGTGATCATGTTCACCTATTCGCCGATCGTCGGCGCGGTGTTCTTCGCGACGGCGCCCATCTACGCGGGGCTGATGCGCTACTCGTCGCGCCGCCTGCGGCCGACGTTCGACGGCCTCGAGGAGGCCTATTCGCGTCACGCTGCCAAGCAGCTCGACGCGATCAAGGGCATCGAGGCGGCCAAGAGCGCCGGCGCCGAGGAGGGGCTGCGGCGCGGGATCAAGCAGGAGTTCGGGAACCTGATCGACACCGTCTTTCACAGCGACTGGGTCCTCATGTTCTATAACGCGGCCGTCCAGATGGCCGGGTTCCTGATGTTCGTCCTTTTCCTGTGGGTGGGCGCGCTGCTGGTCGCCGCCGGCAAGCTCTCGATCGGGCAGCTCGTCGCCATCAACGCGCTGGTGCTGCTAGCCAACGCCCCAATCGCCGCCCTGCTCGGGCTATGGGACCAGGTACAGCAGGGCACGATCCTGCTGCAACGCCTCCAGGACGTGCTCGAGGCCGAGCCCGAGCAGCGCCACGACGGCACCCGACTGACTCCCGTGCGTCGCCTCTCCGGTCGCATCGCCCTTCGCCAGGTCGAGCTGACGTACGCCGACTCCGACCACTCGGCCCTGGAAGGGGTCTCGCTCCTGCTCGAGCCCGGTTCGACGCTCGGCCTCGTCGGGCGCTCCGGATCGGGAAAGTCCACGCTGGTGCGGTGTCTCGCCGGCCTCGTGGTCCCCAGCGGTGGCAGCATTCTCTACGACGAGGTAGACCTGCGCGAGCTGGACTGGCGCCAGCTGCGAAGACGGATCGGCGTGGTGGTTCAGGCGCCCTACCTGTTCGATAACACGATCGCGGCGAACATCGCGCTTGGCGAGGAGGTGCCAGACCTGGTGCGGGTGCACCGAGCCGCCGAGATAGCCGACGCCGCCGGCTTCATCGAGGCGCTCGCGCTCGGCTACGAGACGAAGGTCGGTGACAGCGGCATGCGCCTGTCCGGCGGCCAGGCCCAGCGCGTGTGCATCGCGCGGGCGCTGTATCACGACCCGCCCGTGTTGCTGTTCGACGAGGCCACGAGCGCGCTCGACACCGAGTCCGAGGCGACCGTGAAACGAAACCTCGACCGCGTGCTCGAGCAGCGGACCGCGGTGATCGTCGCGCATCGTCTCACCACGATCCGCGACGCGGACACGATCGCCGTGCTCGAGCAAGGCCGCCTCGTCGAGCAGGGAACCCACGACGAACTGATGGCCCGTGAAGGCCTGTATCACCACCTCCAGGCGAGCCAGGTCGCATGAGACTCGGAGTCCTTGATCTGGGGCGAGAACTGGAGGGAAGTGATTCCGCCGAGCGAGTGCAGCAGACGATCGAGCTTGCCCGCCTTGCAGAGGAGAACGGGTTCTCTCGCTACTGGGTGGCCGAGCACCATGTTGAGGGCACTACGCTGGCGGCGCCCGAGGTAATCCTCGGCGTAGTCGCCGCGTCGACAATGACGATCAGGGTCGGATCAGGCGGGGTGTTGCTTCGCTACTACAGCCCGCTCAAAGTGGCCGAGGTGTATCTGACGCTCGCCGCAGCGTTCCCAGGACGCGTCGAATTGGGCGTCTGTCGTGGGCCGGGTGTGCCTGACGAGCGCACCGCTCTAGCGCTTGTGAGCGACAACGTGGCGGAGCTAACTGATGAGAATTACGCCCTGAAGCTCGACGAACTATTTGCGTTCCTCGATCGCAACGGCTCCTCGAGGATCCCGCGGGCTCGGCCTCGTGATGTGGCGACGCCGCCCGTCTGGGTGCTGGGATCCGGTTCGAGGAGCGTCGAACAGGCGGTCCAACATCGATCGAGATACGGCTTTATGTGTTTCTTTCCCGGCAGCGAGCAGCTTGGTCCGCAGCTCGTCGGGCAGTATCTGGCCGACGTCAGGGCGCCGGAGGACGAGGGACCGCTGATCGCTGTAACGGTTGTCTGTGCGGAGACTGACAAGAAAGCCCGCCGCCTTCACGACTCACTGCTCGCGAGCGGGTACCTTGCGAGCAACGTGGTTGGTGATCGTCGGCACTGCGTGAGGGCGCTTGAGGAAATGGCCGCCTCCTTCGGGGCGAAGGATGTGCTGGTCGCGTGCTCTTCCCCGCGTTTCACGGATCAACGCAACCTCATCAGCCTCCTAGGACCCGCGTCGGCGTAGCGGTCAACATCGCGCACCTTCCACACCGCGGCGAAGACGATCACCGTCTCCAAGACGGTCACACCACGACCGCCGCGGTTGCGGCGGGCGGCGCACTGGAGGCAACGAAACCTGTAGGCGGTCTCGCCACCGCCCTGCTACAACGCTCCGTATCCATGATGAGCGTCATGGTGCAGCGGCTCTGTTGTCGCGAGCTGCTGGGTTCGACACTGATTCAGAAGCTCAGCCTCTCAACGCATTGCTACCGGGGGGGCGGGGAGCAGCGACCAGAGCGCTACAACGGGCTACACGCAGCGGCGCGACGACGTCGCCGAGTTGGTCGCGGGTGAGACTACTGGTGCCCGATCAGAGCACCAGCGTCGCGCCTCGGTGGATGGCTGTTGGTTTCGGTGCAACCAGCGGCGTGCGCGGCTTGATCGGCGCGGCCGACACGGTGATGTGGGCGCCGTCTCAATATTGCTCCATCTGCGCCGTTGAAAGAGTGGCCCACCTGGCCCGGGGTCGACGCAGTCCGACCGGATCCGCAAGTCCCGTCGCCGAGCCTGCGGCCAACTGCGCTGAAGGGTGATGACAAACCAACCCTAGGGTGGCTATCCGGCAGCCGCGTGGGAGCGCATGATCGCGGTCACAGGCAAACCCCTAGAAAAGGACTCCAAGATGTTCCGTTT
>JBKQJQ010000082.1:0-14900 GCA_052147875.1 Solirubrobacteraceae bacterium
GTTGACACACAACCCAACTCGAAGGGAGAGTCCACCATGCAGTTCGACCGTGACGAGTTCGCGCTCCTGAGCCGCGGAGGGCGCGTCCCTCGTACAAGCCGCGCCGGACCCGCCTCTGGCTGCAGGCCCGTCCGCGACCGAGAGAGCCGGCTGCGCCGTCTCGTGGCCGGGGCGAGGCGACGGGTTGCCGACGTGGGGAGGCTGCGCGCACGGGTCCGGGCGACCTGGACCGTGTTCGGTGAGGGTCAGGACCGCTGAGGTCGCGACTGGAGGGCCGTCTTCGGGCGGCCCTCCAGGCCGGGCCGGCGGCTCTTCGGCCGGACCCCGACCCGGGGATCGGGTATCAATGTCCCATGCCCCCGTGGGACGACGACGAGGATTGGGTTGGCACCCCGCCCGAAGGCCGGCACTCCCGTGATCGCGCCAAGCCCGAGTACTGGCGACGCTCGTGGCCGGTCGCAGGAGTGGGGACGGCGCTTCTGCTGGTGATCGTCGTGATCGTGCTGATCGTTCGCTGACCGCTCCGCCCGGTCGTGTCGGGCGCTCGCTGACCGGGCCGTTCTATGCTCGGTGACTCGCCGAACGGCGCCAGCTGAAGGGCCGATCGGCGATCATCTGTCGGGGGTACCTGCAGTATCCGCCTCGAAACACCGTCCCATGCCACGCGCTCCAGATCTCTCGGGCCATGCCCTGAACGACCGCTACGAGCTCCACGCCGTGATCGGTGAAGGGGCGTTCGGTCGCGTCTACCGGGCCTGGGATCAGCGGCTCGAGCGCAGGGTCGCGGTCAAGATGATCAAGCCGTGGTGGGCCGAGGATCCCGATTGGGCGCACAGCTTTGAGCGCGAAGCGCGGCTGCTGGCTCGGATCAGCCATCCAGGGATCGTCCAGATCTTCGACGTCGGCCAGGCCGACGAGGGGCTCTACTACGTTTCCGAGCTCGTCGAGGGCGAAAGCCTCGCGCACCGTCTTGCAGCCGGGCTCCCGGATCCGTGGACCGCGGCGTCGCTCACCGAGCAGATCTGCCGCGCGCTCGCCCAGGCGCACGCCAAGAATGTGATCCACCGCGACGTCAAGCCCGCCAACATCCTGATCTCCGAGGACGGCCGTGTGAAGGTCGGCGACTTCGGCGTCGCGCGCCTCGCCGAGGGCTCGAGCGACGGTGCGAGCGCGACGATCGTCGGGACCCCGCGCTATATGGCGCCCGAGCAAGCGCGGGGCCTACGCTCAACCCCGGCCACCGACGTCTACAGCGTCGGCGTCGTGCTGTACGAGATGCTCGCCGGAAGCCCGCCGTTCACGGAGCGCTCGGCGGTCGAGCTTGCGCTGCGCCACCTCCGCGACGAGCCGCCGCCACTGCCCGCGGCCACCCCGGCGGCAATCGACGAGATCGTCACGCGGGCGCTGGCCAAGGAACCCGCCAAGCGCTACACCGACGGAGCTGTGATGGCCGACGCGCTCGCGCGCGCCCGCACCGCGGGGACGCGCGAGCGTTCACGCTCCTCGCGTCGCACCCGCGCTCGTCGCAGCGCGCCGGTTGTGTCCGGCGCTTGGGGCGCCGGCGACGACACCCCGGCGCGGCGCTCCCCGCGGCCGTCGCGCGACCCTGCTCAGCACGAGCCGCCGACGCGCCGGGCGCCGAGGTTCAACCCGCGACGCAACCTCAACCCTGCCGCGCGCCGGCGGAGCATCGCCGCGCTGGCGTTCGCGTTCGCGGTCCTGGGCGCGATGATCGCCGCCGCGATCGTGCTCAGCCCCAGCGCTCGGGTCCGTACTCCCAGCCTGCTGGGGCTGACGCGTTCACGGGCAGAGACCCGCGCGAACCGGCTTGCGCTGCAAACGATCTTCAGCCGACGCTACAGCGACGCCCCGGAGGGCATCGCGGTCGCTCAGGCTCCGCGTGCGCACACGCGCCTGCGCGAGGGGTCGACGGTTCACGTCTGGCTGAGCGCCGGCCGGCGCCCGGTGACCGTTCCGCAGCTGGCGGGCCACCAGTTCGCGAGCGCCAAGGCGCAGCTCTCACAGCGCGGCCTGACCGCTGACGCGAACGTCGGCCCAGCGCCCGGCGTTCCCGCCGGGACCGTGACCAGCCAATCGCCTGCACCCGGCTCCAAACTGGCGCCGCCGAAGGCCGTCACGCTCAATGTGGCCGAGGCTCCGCAGTGGCGTGCGCTGACCACGTTTGACGGCAGCGGCCAGCCGACCAGCGCGAGCTTCCGGATCCGCGGCTCGCAGTGGCGGATCGTCTACACGATGTCCTACCAGGGAACCTGCACGTTCATCTTCTGGTGCTCGGGTCCCCAGGCCGAGGTCGACAACGTCGGCAGGGGCGCGTCCGTCGCTTCGTTCGGGCTCAACGACGGCGGGCGCCAGACGCGCGTGTTCAGCACCGGTCCGGGCGTCTACCGGCTGTTGGTCTCCCCGGGTGCTGACTCGGCCGGCTGGCGGGTCTGGGTCGAGGACTACTACTAGGCCGCGGTCCTCACCAGCCGGCAGTGCCCGGCGCCCCTTTGAACGGGCCGACCACCTCCGAGGTGACCCAGCCGCCGTAGAAGTCGCCCTCCTGCGCCTCGACGCGCTCGTCGCCAAGCCAGGCGACGTCGACGCGACCGGGATAGAACGCAACGTGGTCGCGCAGCGCCTGATAGGCGGGCGACGGCTGCTCGTAGCTCCAGGCGACGGCGCGACGGCGCCGGCCGCCGATGACCGCATCCAGATACCGCGCAGCGCCCTTGAACTCGCACCAGGTCGACCGCGCATCGCTTGTTTGCAGCAGGTCGAGGCGGACGTCCCGGGGCGGGATGTAGATCGTCGGCGGGTGGCTGGTCTCGAGCACACGCAGCGCCGCCGTCGAGTCGGCCAGCAGCTCGCCGCCCAGCTCGACACGCACCCTGCCTTCGCACGGCACGACCGCCGGCGGACGCGGGTAATCCCAAACGCTCTCGCTCATCCGAGAAAGCTTGTCAGCTGTCGAGCTCGTCGAGCACCAGCTCGAGCGTCTGCTCGCGGCCATTGCGGAGCACATGGGCGCTGACCCGCTTACCGATCCGCTCCTGTGCCATCAACCGCTGCAAAGCGGTCGCATCAGTTACCGGTTCGCCGTCAAGCTCGAATAGAACGTCGCCGCGCTGCATGCCGGCGTGCTCGGCCGGGCTGTCCTCGAGGACCTGGAGGATCTGGATGCCGCCGCGCTGACCAAGCCGCTCGGCCGCCGAGGCGGATAGGGCTCGCGGCGCGACGGCCGCACCGAGATGGGCCCGCCGCACCCGTCCGTCGCGGATCAGGGTCGAGATGATCCCACGGGTAGCGTCGTTGATCGGCACCGCCAGTCCGAGCCCGATCCCGGCGACTGCCGTGTTGATGCCGACGACCCGCGCGGCGCCATCGACCAGCGCACCCCCCGAGTTGCCGGGGTTCAGCGCGGCATCCGTCTGGATCACGTTCTCGACCATCCGCCGCGGGCCGCCGCGCGCGCCGACCGGCAGCGAGCGGCCGATGCCGCTGACGACGCCCGCCGTGACCGAGCTTCCGAATCCCTGCGGGTTGCCGATCGCGACCACCAGCTGGCCGACGCGCAGACTGCCTGCGTCGCCGAGCGCAGCGGCGGCGAAGTCGCCGCCGTCGGCGCGCAGCACCGCGAGGTCGGACAGCGGGTCGGCGCCGACCAGCGAGACGTTCGCCTCACGGCCGTCGCTGAAGCTGGCGACGCCGCGCCGTGATCCGTCGACCACATGCGCCGACGTGATCAGGAAGCCGTCGGGCGAGATCACGACGCCGCTGCCGGCGCCGAACGCGGTGCCGCGACGCGTGCGCCGGCGGACCTGCAGGTTGGCGACGCTCGTGCTCAGCGCCTCGGCGACCGCAATCACGATCCGCGAGTAGGCGTCGAGTGGCGTCTCATCGGCGAGCGCGGCTTCCGGCGCCTGCATCACCCCGTTCTCGCTTGACATGCAATAATCGTACTACAAACGTTTCGACTCAAGCATTTGGAGTGAAGGTATGCCATCGGATTTGAACTACGGCCATCTGGCCGACACAACGATCAGCGTCGCGGCCCACCTCGAGGCCGAGCTCGAGGAGGCGCTCGCCGAGCACCGACTGACGCGGCCGAGTTTCCTCGTGCTCGACGCGCTCGAGCGCGCGGGGGGTCAGACGCTCAACCAGCGCGAGCTGGTGACGCGGGTGCGGCGCACGTCCGGCACCGTTTCGGTGCGGCTCGGGCGGTTGGAGCGCGCGCGGATGATCGAGCGCGAGCCCGATCCCGACAATCGCCGCAGCGTCACGGTGACGCTGACCGATCGCGGTCGCAAGCTCGTGCAGGCCGCGAGGCCCGCATATCAGGAGCGCGCTGAGCGGCTGGCGGCGGGGTTGCCGGACGCGTCAGCGGTCGCACAGGGGATCGACCTCTGGCTGGCGTTCTTTGAGCCCGATGAGCGCGTCGCGCCCCGGCTCGGAATTGCCGTCGCCACGTCCGCGGTCGCGAAGCGGATGCGAAGCGCGGTCGGTCTGCCTGAGGAGACGGGCGTGATTGTGCTGCGCGTCGGCAGCGACAGCGCCGCCGAGGCCGGCGGCGTGCTGCGCGGGGATCTGATCACGCAAGCCGGATCGAGCCCGGTCCGGTCGATCGGCGACCTCGACCGCGCGGTCCGCGCGGCGGACGGAGCGCTGGAGCTGAAGGTGCTGCGTGGCGCCGAGCCCGAGGAGCTTCAGGTCACGCTGGCTTAGTGCCCCGAGTCAGAGGTTCGGGTGCATTCGAGGCGCCCCTGGTGGCGCTGGGCGGCGTCCCGCCACTGGCTTCGCCAGCAGCGCCGGCTCGCTGTAGCGCCGCTACAGCTTCGCTCCTGCGTCCTGGCTCAGCATCCACCAGTGGCACCTCTCGGTGCCCACGAACCCCTGACTCGCGACACTAGTGCAGGACAATTCGCAGCGCGATGATCAGCAGGCCAAGAAAGGCGCCGAACGCGCTCTGCAGCACGAGCTGGCGCCCGGTCAACTCGGCCCGCACCCCGATCAGGACCTCGATCGTGACCACCATCGCGGCCGAGGTCCAGATCGCGACCGTAACCGCCGTGTAGAGCGACACGCCGAACGCCCAACAGACCAGCAGCACGATGAACGGCATTGCGGCGCCCAGTAGGACGGACAGCTCGCTCCTCGCCGCTTCAACCATCCCGCCGAGCGTGACCGGCTCCTGCTCGGCGATCCGGCGCCCGGTGAACTCGGCGTACGAGTACGACAGCCAGTAGAGCGCCAGCGCGATCGCGACTGCGATCACGGTTCGCGTATACGTCTCGTGCTGCGCGCTCTCGGCCGCCAGCAATGCGCCGACGGCGATCGTGCCGTAGACCAGCCCCGCGGGATTTGTTGGCATCGCTGCAATTCTGCTGTCGATCCCGGACGAGCGACCGGGTGTCGGTCAGCCGCGCCCGACGGGGACCGGCGGCCGCCTGGTGCTCAGCGAGCGGCTGACGCGTACCCTGCCCGTTCGTGGAACACGAACCGCACGAACTCGCCCCCCGCCACACCGACGGTCGCGTCTTCAGCCACGAGCGCTACCCGGGCTTCGGCGACTGTGCGCCGTCGGGGCGGATGCGACTCGACGCGCTCGCCGGCTGGCTGCAGGACATCGCGTACGCGGACGTCGCGGACGCCGGGCTCGCCAGCGCAGCGGTGTGGTTCGTGCGGCGGACGCGGATCCGCGTCAACCGGTTCCCACGCTTCGGGGAGCGCTTCGAGCTGAGCACCTTCTGCAGCGGGCTCGGTCGGATGTGGGCCGAGCGCCGGACCGATGTGGTGCGCGGCGATCATGAGCAGCCGGTCGTCGAGGCCGTCTCGCTGTGGGTCCACCTCGACCCGACCGACTGGCACCCGGTGACGCTCAGCGAGCAGGAGGTCGCGACCTACGGCGGCGCGGCGCCGGACCGCCGGGTCAGCGCGCGTCTGCGGCACCCGGGCCCGCCGGCGAGCAACGCCGGCGTCCCGTGGACGTTCCGCCTGACCGAATGCGACCTCGCCGACCACGTCAACAACGCCGCCTACTGGGGACCGTTCGAGGAGGAGTTGCTGGCGGGCCCGGACCCGGTGTCGATCGACGTCGAGCTCGAGTACCGCACGCCGGCGCAGGCGGGCTCCAAGCGCGTGTTGCGTGACGGCGACCTCCGGTGGATCGTGAGTGGAGACGACGAGGTCCACGCCTCGATCCTGATCCGAGACGGCCACGATGGCTGACGCCGAGGCGATCCTGCGCGCCGCGCGGCGGCCGCTGGTGATCGGCATGGGCGGCGGCGGCGACGTCGTCGGAGCGCTCGCGAGTGCCGAGTTCATGCGGCTGTATGACGGCGCCGATCCGATCGTCGGCGGGCTGGCGTGGGAGCGACGGCCGATCGACCCGGTCCCGGGCCCGCGCCGGATCGACGAGATCGAGGGCGCGGAGCCGCTCGCGCCGGGCGTCCTGCTGGCCGGCCCGCAGACCCGGGTCCGCGGCCGCGAGGTCTACTTCGCTGAATCGCGGATGGCCGCGTTCCTCAACCGCCCGACGGTGCTGGTCACGATCGACCACGGACCGTCGGCGATCGCCGACGGGCTCGCCGCCGCGGTCGAGAGCCTCCGCGCCGACCTGCTGTTGATGATCGACGTCGGCGGCGACGTGATCGCGAACGGCGACGAGCCCGGCCTGCGCAGCCCGCTGTGCGACGCGATCATGCTCGCCGCGGCGGCGCGGCTGGCGGCCAACCGCGTCCCGGTGCTGCTGGGGATCTTCGGCGCTGGGTGCGACGCCGAGCTGACCAGCGACGAGGTGCTGGAGCGGATCGCCGAGGTCGCCGCCGCCGGCGGCCTGTGCGGCGCCCGGGGCTTGACGCGGCCGATCGCCAAGCGGCTCGAGCGGTGCGTCCAACTCGTCCCGACCGAAGCCAGCGCCGTTGCGATCCGTGCCTTTCGCGGGGTCCGTGGCCCGGTGCCGATCCGGGCCGGCGTTCGCACGGTCGATCTCAGTACCGTGGCGACGACGACCTTCTACCTCGATGTCGCGGTGACGTTCGCGACCGTCGGCCGGCTGGCGCGTGAGGTCGCCGACGCCGAGACTCTGCAAGACGCCAACGACGCGCTGGGCGCGCTGGGCGTCACGACCGAGCTCGACATCGAGGTCGAGCGAGCAGCCGGGGCGAGCTAGCCGTGCGAGCGGTCGGCATCGTCGAGCCCGGTGGTCCGGAGGTCGTGCAGCTGATCGACCGGCAGGTACGCGAGGCCGGCGCCAACGAGGTCCGGATCGCGGTTCGGGCCGCGGCCGTGAACCCGACCGACATCGGTCTGCGCACGGTCGGCGATGCCAACACGCCGCTGCCCTGGACGCCCGGGATGGACGCTGCCGGCACGATCGAGTCCGTCGGTTCAGGGGTCGAGGGACTGCGCCCAGGCCAGCAAGTGATGGCCGCGGTCACCCCACGCCGACCCGAGGGCGGTGCCCAGGCCGAGCTGATTGTCGTCCCGGCGGCGTCGACGGTCCCGGCTCCCGATGTCGTCACCGTCGAGCAGGCGGCGACGCTGCCGATGAACGGGCTGACCGCGATGCGCGGTCTGGAGCTGCTGGGGCTCGGGGCGGGGGAGACACTGCTGGTCAGTGGCGGCGCCGGCCTGCTGGCCTCCTACGTGATCCCGCTCGCCAAGCGACAGGGGCTGCGGGTGATCGCCGACGCGGCTCCCGCAGACGAGCAGCTGGTGCGGAGCTTCGGCGCCGACGAGGTCGTCGCGCGGGGGGACGGGATGCCGGCCGCGGTGCGCGAGCTCGCCGCCGATGGCGTCGCGGCGCTGTTCGACACGGCGCTGCTGGGGCGCAGCGCGTTCGGCGCGATCCGCGACGGTGGCGCGATCGCGGTCGTGCGCGGCTGGGACGACGGCGACATCGAGCGTGGGATCGATGTCCGGCCGGTCCGGGTGCGCGAGGTGCTCCAGCGCACCGACTGGCTGCACGAGCTGCGCGAACTCGCTTCCGACGGGGCGCTCAAGCTCCGAATCGCGGGCGAGTATCCGCCCGAGCGCGCGGCCGATGCACAGCGCGCGATGGAGGCCGGCGGCCTGCGTGGCCGCGCCCTGATCGTCTTCTGATCGGTGGCCGCTCGCGGAAATACGCCCGCATTCGAGGCGCGCCTGTACCTCCGTGAGCGAACACTACGGGTTGAAGACGACCTTGCCGACGACGTCGCCGTCGAGCAGCGCCTGAAACCCCTCGCGCGCGTCTGCGAGCGGCAGCGTTGCGTGGATCGTCGGCCGGATGTCGCGCTCGAGGCAGAAGCGGATCAGGCGCTCGAGCTCGTTGCGGGTCCCCATCGTCGAGCCGATCACCGACAGCTGCAAGAAGAACACGCGGTTGAGCTCAGCCGGCGGCGCCGGGCCGGAGGTCGCGCCGCTGACGACCAGCGTGCCGCCGGGTTTCAAGGAGCGGACCGAGTGCGCCCAAGTCGCCTGGCCGACCGTCTCCATCACCGCGTCGACACGCTCCGGGAGCCGCGCGCCGGACTCGAATGCCTGCTCGGCGCCGAGTCTCAGCGCCTCGGCACGCTTGCTCTCCGAGCGGCTGGTGACCCAGACGCGGACGCCCGCTGCGCTGCCGAGCACGGTCAGCGCGGTCGCCACACCACCCGTTGCGCCCTGCACGAGCACGGTCATCCCCGGCGTCACGCGTCCGCGGGTGAACAGCATCCGGTAGGCGGTCAGCCACGCGGTCGGCAGACAGGCGGCGTGGTCAAACGACAGCTCGGGCGGCTTGCGCAGCACGTTGCGCGTCGGCACCGCGACGCGCTCGGCGAGCGCACCCTGGAAGCGCTCGGACAGCAGTGACCGGCGCGGGTCAAAGGTCTCGTCACCGCGCCACGAGTCGTCGCTGATCACCGCGTGGATCACGACCTCGTTGCCGTCCTCGTCGATCCCGGCGGCGTCGCAGCCGAGGATCATCGGCAGCTTGTCCTCAGCCAGGCCAACGCCCCGTAGCGACCACAGGTCATGGTGGTTTAGCGAGGCACTCTTGACGGCGACGGTCGTCCAGCCGGCGGGCTGCTCGGGGTCGGGCCGTTCGCCGACCTGAAGGCCGGCCAGCGGGTCGTCGGGGTTCAGCTGAGCTGCGTAGGCGGCGAGCACGTCTTGCTAGAACCTAGCCGCTAACCCGACTCAGCGACGTGGCGGCTGCCAGGCAGCCAGCACCTCCTGCGCCTGATCGGGCGTCACGGGGGTGGTCGTCAGCGGCTCGGGCTCGGACGGGTGGGCGCGGATCCCCTGCAGGAAGATCTCCAGGTAGCGCCGCCACAGGTCGGGCTTGACGTCGCGCGCCGCGTCGATCACGGCGCCGATCATCAGCTGCGTGATCGGGATGTCCTGGGGAACGAAGTCGGCCCGCAGCTGACCCTCCTGGCGGGCCCGTTCGATCAGCTGCGCGGCCATCGGCAGCATCCGCCTGCGCAGCTGCGCGCCGTGCGAGAGCGTCTGTTCGGATCCCAGCGCGATCTCCTTGAAGCCGCGGTCCGCGGCCTGGAGCTCGAGCGCCCGCGCCATGAACTGCGTAAGACCGTGCCACGCATCGGGGTCGACGACGGCCTCCTTCATCATCTCGGCCAGCGCCTCGAGCTGCTGGTCGAACAGGTCCTCGATCAACCGCTGCTTGTCGGGGAACCGGCGGTACACGGTCCCGACGCCAACGCCGGCGTGGTGTGCGACGTCGTTTAGCGTCACGCCGAGGCCGCGAAGCGCGAACAGCTCGCGCGCCGCGTCGAGGATCCGCTGACGGTTGCGCTCCGCATCGGCGCGGAGGCGCTTGCGCTCGTGGGCTGTCTGGGTGGTCATCAAGAGGGATCTTAGCGAAATGGATTGACAGTATCCACTTATCTGCTACGCTTCCGCCGGTAAACGGATATATCGCATCCACTTATCACACGGGAGCACTCAATGACAGCGCAATCGAATCCACATCACCAGCGGCGTTGGGCGATCCTCGCGGTCCTCGGGATCGCGCAGCTGATGGTCGTTCTCGACGCGACGATCATGACGATCGCCCTGCCGTCGGCTCAGAAGGCGCTCCACTTCACCAACGACAACCGCCAGTGGATCGTCACGGCCTACTCGCTGGCGTTCGGCAGCCTGCTGCTGCTGGGCGGCAAGCTGAGCGACGTGTTCGGCCGCAAGTGGACTTTCGTGACCGGCCTGACCGGCTTCGCGCTCGCCTCGGCGGTCGGCGGCGCATCGCAGTCGTTCGCGATGCTGGCCGTCGCGCGGACCTTCCAGGGTGCGTTCGGCGCGCTGCTCGCACCGGCCGCGCTGTCGTTGCTGACGACCACGTTCACGGAGACCAGCGAGCGCAACAAGGCGTTTGGGATCTTCGGCGCGATCGCCGGTAGCGGCGCTTCGATCGGCCTGCTGCTCGGCGGCATCCTGACCCAGTACCTGAGCTGGCGCTTCAGCATGTACGTCAACGTCGTGTTTGCCATGATCGCCGTCTCGGGCGCGCTCGTGCTGCTGCACAACCAGGCGCCGGCGACCAAGCCGAAGATCGACATTCCAGGCGCCGTGACCGTGTTCGGCGGCCTGTTCGCGCTGGTCTACGGCTTCAACCACGCCCAGACGACGAGTTGGTCAAACCCGCTGACGGTTGCGTGCCTCGCCGGCGGCGTGCTGCTTCTGGCCGTATTCGTGGCGATCGAGAGCCGGGTTCGCAACCCGCTGCTGCCGCTCCGAGTGGTGCTCGACCGCAACCGCGGCGGCGCCTACATCTCGATGCTGCTGGCGGCGGCCGGAATGTTCGGCGTGTTCCTATTCTTGACCTACTACCTGCAGCAGACGCGCGGCTACTCGCCGGTCCAGACCGGCCTGGCGTTCCTGCCGATGACCGCCGTGATCATGGTCACCGCGATCGTGTCGACGACCAAGCTCCGGGGCCGGTTCGGCCCACGGCCACTCGTTTTCGGCGGCCTCGCGCTCGGCGCGACCGCGATGCTGACGCTCACCGGGCTGACGGTCGGGACGACCTACCTGACCGGGATTCTGCCGGCGCTGCTGGTGATGGGCATCGGGCTCGGGCTCGTGTTCTCGACGGTGCTCAACAGCGCCACGCTGGGCGTCGAGCCGCGCGACGCGGGGGTCGCCTCGGCGACCGTCAATGCGGCCCAGCAGGTTGGCGGCTCACTCGGCACCGCGCTGCTGTCGACGATCGCGCTCAGCGCGACGACGAGCTTCATCACCGGTGCCGGCACCCGCCCGACGCCGGCGCTGGTCGCGCAGGCAGCGGTGCACGGCTATACGACGGCGTTCGCCGTGTCGGCCGGCATCTTCGCGGTCGCGTCGGTGATCGCCGGGTTGCTGTTCGCCGGCAAGGCTCAGCAGCCGGTCGCGGTCGGCGAGCCGGTGCTCGCAGCCTGACGCGAACGCTCGTTCCGCCACCGGCCCCGGGCAGTTGACCGGGGCCGGTCGCTGTTCAGAAGTCCTCGAAGCTGTCGTCCCAACCACCCCGAGGATGTGCGATCGCCGCTTGCGCGGCGGCGATTCGCGCGATCGGCACCCGGAACGGTGAACACGACACGTAATCGAGCCCGGCCTCGTGGAAGAACTCGACCGACTCGGGATCGCCGCCATGCTCGCCGCAGATGCCGAGCTTCAGCCCCGGGTGTGCCTCGCGGCCGACCCATGCACCGAGTCGCACCAGCCAGCCGACGCCCGGCTTGTCGATCGTCTCGAATGGGCTGCGGTCAATGATCTTGCGCTCCAGGTACACCGGCACGAACTTCGACTCGACGTCGTCGCGCGAGAAGCCCAGCGCGGTCTGGGTCAGGTCGTTGGTGCCGAACGAGAAGAAGTCCGCGAACCTCGCGATCCGATCGGCGACGAAGCACGCCCGGGGCAGCTCGATCATCGTCCCGACGGTGTAGTCGCGCCCGGCCGTCAGGCCCTCGTGGTCGCCGATCCGCACGACCAGATCCCGCATCAGCTCGATCTCCTGCTCGTAGTCGACGAGCGGGATCATGATCTCCGGATGGGGGGGATGAGGGGCGCGCTTGGCAGCCCGCAGGATCGCCTCGACCTGCATCTCGTAGATCTCGGGGTACAGGATTCCCAGCCGGCAGCCACGGGTGCCGAGCATCGGGTTCTCCTCGGAGATCTCCTGGACGCGCGCCATCAACCGCTCGAGCTCGGGCAGGTCGTCTGACTCCTCGATCCGTGCGTGCTCGAGCTGCGCCGCGAGGTCGGGCAGGTTGGGCAGGAACTCGTGCAGCGGCGGGTCGAGCAGCCGGATCGTCACCGGCAGGCCGGCCATCGCGTCGAAGATCCCCTCGAAGTCCTTTTGCTGGAGCGGCAGCAGCTCGGCCAGCGCCCGCTGTCGCGACTCGCGCGTGTTGGCCATGATCATCGCGCGCATCTTCGGCTGGCGATCCTCGGCCATAAA
This sequence comes from Solirubrobacteraceae bacterium, assembly GCA_052147875.1. GTDB lineage: Bacteria > Actinomycetota > Thermoleophilia > Solirubrobacterales > Solirubrobacteraceae > Palsa-465. The sequence goes on from JBKQJQ010000082.1 coordinate 12,422, forward strand.
CATGTGCTCGGTCCGGCACAGCCCGATCCCCTCGGCGCCCAGCTGGCGCGCGCGGCGCGCGTCCTCGGGCGTGTCGGCATTGGTCCGGACCCCGAGCGACCGCACCTCGTCGGCCCACGCGAGCACGGTCTCGAAGTTCTTGTCGACCCGGGCCTCGACCAGCGGTACGTCGTCGACCGTCACCCAGCCCTTGGTACCGTCGATCGCGATCGAGTCGCCCTCGTGCAGCTCGGTCCCGTCGACCGTGATCGTCTTTGCCTTCAGGTCGATCGCGACGGCCTCGGCGCCGACCACCGCCGGCCGGCCCATCCCGCGCGCGACCAACGCCGCGTGCGACGCCTTGCCGCCCTCGGAGGTCAGGATCCCCTTCGCGGCGTGAAAGCCGGCGACGTCCTCGGCATCGGTGAACGGCCGCACGAGGATCACATCACGTCCCTCCTCGGCTGCCGCCACCGCGTCCGCCGCCGTGAACACGACCGTCCCCTTGGCGGCGCCCGGGGACGCGTTGACCCCGGTCGCCAGGATCTCGAACTCGGCGTGCGGGTCGAACGTCGGGTGAAGCAGCGCGTCGAGCGACGCGGGGTCGATCGTCACCAGTGCGCGCTCGCGCGTCAGCAGGCCCTCCGCGACCGCGTCGACGGCGAACCTGACCGCCGCCTGGGCCGGGCGCTTGGCGCTGCGCGTCTGGAGCATGTAGAGCCGGCCTTCCTCGACCGTGAACTCCGTGTCCTGCATGTCGCGGTAGTGGCGCTCGAGCGTGCGCAGGATCTCCATCAGCTGCTCGTGCACCTCGGGCATCCACTGCTCCATCTCGTCGATGTCACGCGGCGTCCGTACGCCGGAGACAACGTCCTCACCCTGGGCGTTGGGCAGGAAGTCCCCGCTCGGCTCGGGGGCGCCGGTCACCTCGTTACGCGAGAAGGCGACCCCCGACCCGGACGTGTCGCCCTTGTTGCCGAACACCATCTGCTGGACGTTGACGGCCGTCCCCCAGTCGTCGGGGATCCGGTTCAGCCGCCGGTAGGAGACCGCCCGGTCACCGAGCCACGAGTCGAATACCGCCCGGATCGCGAGCCGCAGCTGCTCCTCGGGATCTTGCGGGAACTCCTCGCTGGTGTCCTCGCGGTAGATGTCCTTGAACTGCGCCGTCAGCGCTCGCAAGGCGTCGACATCGAGCTGAGTGTCCTCGTGCACGCCGCGCTGCTTTTTGGCCGCCGCGATCGCTTCCTCAAAACGCTCGCCGGGGATCCCCCGCGAGACGTTTCCGAACATCTGCACGAAGCGCCGGTACGAGTCCCAGGCAAAGCGCTCGTTGTCCGTCGTTCGCGCCAGTCCCAGCACCGACTCGTCGTTGAGTCCGAGGTTGAGCACCGTGTCGAGCATCCCCGGCATCGATTCGCGGGCTCCGGACCTGACCGAGACGAGCAGTGGGTCATCGCGCTCACCCAAGAGCTTGCCGGCCTGCTGCTGTAGCCGTGCGAGTGCCTCGGCCACCTGATCGGCCATCCCCTCGGGCTCGGTCTGATCGGCGCGCATGTACTCGACGCATGCCTCGGTCGTGATCGTGAAGCCGGCGGGGACGCGGTCGGGCCCCAGCACCCTGGTCATCTCAGCGACATTTGCGCCCTTGCCCCCGAGCAGCTCCCGCATCTCCCTAGAGCCCTCGGCGAAGTCGTAGACCCACTTCGACATCAGGGGGCGATCCTACCTACCCCCTTGCGATGAACGGTTCTAAAGGCTGGAAGCTGGTTGTCGCGTCGCCTCGGCGAGGTCGGACGGATGCTGCTGGGCGTAGGCGATGAACGACCCGCGCCATGCTCGCCAGTATCGGTGCATGCGCTTGCAAAACGACTTGGGACGCTCCGCATAGAGCCGCTCTCCGAGGCGGAACGCCTCGTTCCGGAGTGGCGCGTTGCGGTGCGCGATCAGTCCGTGCAGCGGAGCGAGATCGGCTGGTATGGCGTCGCTGATCTGGCGCAGCCCCGTATCTAGCAGCGCCAGGTCGTGGCTGTCGCCAAGCGCGTCGGCCAGCCGATGTGCATCCTTGGCGGCGCCGCCAACGATCCCCGGCGACGTCTGCTTCAGCAGACGCAGGTGGTACCAGAGGTCCTTGCTGCGCTTGCGCCACTCGTGCATCTGCCGCGCATCCGGCGCCTGCCGAGCCGCGCGCATCGCGCGCCGTCCCCGCCGGTAGCTGCGCTCAAGACCATCGGCGACCGCCTCCCAGCCTCCCAGCTCGACCGGGAGCTCGGCGAGGCTGCTGACGTGTAGCCTCAGATCCTCGACCACCTGACGCGGGACATCGGCGTCGAGGAGCGCGCGTCGCGCCAAATCGCGCTCGGTGTGGAGGCGCTCGCGGACGAGCTGAACGGTGGCCACAGGGGTCTGTCCCGCGTAGCGGTCCGCCAGCTCATCGAGCGCCGACAGCAATGCCTCGGCCTCGCGGCTTGCGCCGAGCTCATGCGAGAGCGAGCGCAGC